>JACQYK010000340.1 GCA_016208255.1 Deltaproteobacteria bacterium
AGGAACTGGCTTATATTCATACTCCGGACCATATAAAAAAGATAGCCTCCACCTCCGGTAAGTCTTTCGTCTCTCTGGATCCGGATACTCAAACATCAGCTAAATCTTATGAAGCGGCCCGGATGGCCGCCGGAGGCTGCTTTTCCCTGGTCGATGCCTTGATCGATAAGACCATCGATAACGGCTTCGCCCTGATCCGCCCTCCGGGCCATCATGCCGAAGGGACCCGGGCTATGGGTTTCTGCCTGTTCAATAATGTGGCCCTGGCCGCCGAGTATGCCCGTAAATATTGGGGATTGAAAAAAATCCTGATCGTTGATTGGGACCTTCATCACGGAAACGGGACCCAACACTCGTTTTGGGAGAACAAGCAGGTCCTGTATTTTTCCACCCATCAATACCCTTATTATCCCGGTACCGGGTCCCTGGGCGAGGTTGGCGGGAAACTCGCCTACGGCTATACAGTCAACTGTCCTCTTTCCAGCGGCTATCAGGATGAGGACTTTGCCCAGATCCTGGAAAGGATTCTCCTCCCCATCGGCCGTCAATTTAATCCTGACCTGATCCTGGTCTCCGCCGGGTTTGACACCTATTACGAGGACCCTTTGGGAGCCATGCTGGTGACTCCCAAGGGATTTGCCCGTATGACCCGGATCCTGTTAGGGTTGGCAAAAGAGGTTTGCCAGGGGCGGTTGTTATTGGCCCTGGAGGGAGGGTACCATCTGGAAGGGCTTAACCTTTCGGTGATGGCCGTCCTCAAAGAACTTCTGGGAGAAACCATCCTTTCCTCCCGGGAACAGCTTCCTGATCCGCGTCCGGATCTGCCGATTGTCGAAAGGGTCTGGTCCGTTCAAAAAAATTTCTGGAAAAGGGATTGATATCCGATGAAACTTTCAAAACCGGAAGTGGAGCATATTGCCTTTCTGGCCCGCCTGCAGTTGGGAACGAAGGAAATAGAAACCATTACTCAGCAACTCAACAGTATCCTGGGTTATATGGAAAAATTGTCAGAATTGGATACTTCCGGTATTGAACCCACGACTCATGCCCTGCATCTGTCCAACGCCTTCCGGGAGGATCGGGTCGTTCCCTCGCTGGATCGAGACGAGGTCCTGGATCTGGCCCCGGACCAGGGGGGCTCGGCTTTTGTGGTACCTAAAGTGATTTAGTCCGAAAAAAAGGTTTCAAGGATTCAAGGGTTCAAGGGTTCAAGGGAAAAACCCTCAAGTCCCAAATTCGTCATTCCCGTGAAAACGGGAATCCAGGGTTCTAAGAGGTCCGAAATATCCTGGATTCCCGCCTGCGCGGGAATGACGAGTTACGGATCCCTAATTTAATATTGACATCTACTAACAAGTAACCAGCAACGGGCAACGAGCAACGAATAATCCAGGAAAACCATGGAACTTTACGAATTAACCATTACCCAGGCCCACGAAAAATTAAAAACGAAAGCCATCAGCTCCCTGGAACTCACCCGCTCGGTCCTGTCCCGGATCGAACAAGTGGAATCAAAAGTGGGCGCCTATATTACACTGATCCCTGAATTGGCCCTGGAGCGGGCCGGTCAAGCCGATCAGGAAATTTCCCGGGGCCGAATCGGTCCCCTGACCGGCATCCCGATGGGGGTCAAGGATTTGATTTCCACCAGGGGGATCAAAACTACTTGTGCTTCACGAATCCTGGATAATTATAGACCTCCCTTTGATGCCACGGTCATGAGTCGGCTGAACGAAGAAGGAATTGTTTTGATCGGGAAAACCAACATGGACGAATTTGCCATGGGCTCTTCCACGGAAAATTCGGCCATAAAAAATACCCGTAATCCCTGGAACCTGGAGAACATCCCCGGTGGCTCCAGCGGCGGATCGGCAGCGGCCGTAGCCGCCGGAGAGTGTCTGGCGGCCATCGGATCGGATACCGGCGGGTCCGTTCGTCAACCGGCTTCCCATTGCGGGGTGGTGGGGATGAAACCTACCTATGGCCGGGTATCCCGATTCGGATTGGTGGCCTATGCCTCTTCCCTGGACCAGATCGGGCCGATAACCAAAGAGGTTTCTGATTGCGCATTGTTGATGAATTTGATTTGCGGATATGATCCCAGAGATTCCACCTCGGTTCCCCGGGAGGTGCCGGATTACACCCATCATTTAGCTCAGGGAGTAAAAGGATTGACCCTGGGTATTCCCAAAGAGTACTTTGTGGCCGGAATGGACCTCGAAGTGGAAGAGGCGGTTCGAAAGGCCGTTACCCGTTTAACCGATCTTGGGGCCGTTTGCCGTGAAATTTCCCTGCCCCACACGGAATACGCTATTGCCGTTTACTATATCATTGCCATGGCCGAGGCCAGCTCCAATCTGGCCCGCTATGACGGGGTCAAATATGGATTTCGCGATCCCGACGCCCACAGCCTGATGGAGATGTATCAGAAAACCCGGACCCAGGGTTTTGGCCGGGAAGTAATCCGGCGGATCATGCTGGGGACCTATGTGTTATCGGCCGGCTATTACGACGCCTATTATCGAAAGGCTTCCCAGGTCCGAACCCTGATCCATCAGGATTTTCAGGAAGCCTTCCGGACCTGCGATCTGATCATCACCCCGGTGGCCCCTACGCCGGCTTTTCGTCTGGGAGAAAAGGTTTCCGATCCTCTGCAGATGTACCTGACCGATATCTTCACCATCTCCGCCAACCTGGCCGGTATTCCCGGCTTGTCTCTGCCCTGCGGTTTCAGCGGGCAGGGATTGCCCATAGGCCTGCAGATCCTGGGAAACCATTTCGAGGAGAAGAAGATCCTCCAGGCTGCCTACGCTTATGAGCAGGCCACCGATCATCATCTCCGCCGTCCACCGTTATAAGATGAATTCGCAAAAGGTTGGTAGAGGTCCATTTTCGTCATTCCGATTACGTCCCGGAGGGACTTCATCCGGGGGGTGTAAACGGGAATCCAGGAATTTCAAATACCCCTGGACCCCCGCCTTCGCGGGGGTGACGGCTTTGGCGATTTTTTGCTAAGCCGTCTTATAAGATATTTTACATAATTACGTAGTCATGATAATATGACTATATAATAAAGATAAGTCGGATCAGAGGATCACCATGAAACAAATCGTGTCCAAATCCAAATTTAAACCTCAAGCCTTGGAATATTTCCGTCAGGTGGAGGAAAGCGGGGAGCCCCTGATCATTACCGATCGGGGAAAACCGGTACTAAAAATCCTCCCTTATTCAAAACACCCCATTAAAGGTCTGGCGGCCCTGCGGGGTTCGGTGGTTAAATTCGAAAAGCCTCTGGAACCGGTAGGGGCAGGAGATTGGGAGATCCTTAAGTGATTTTATTGGACACCCATGTCTGGATTTGGTGGGTTAGTAATCCTGAGCTCTTGTCTTCCCAAGCGGACACGTTGATCAATAAATCCATGGTGGAGAGAAAGATTTATATCTCTTCGATCAGTGTTTGGGAAGTGGCTATGCTGGTAGTCAAAAGGCGGCTGCAGCTGACTTTGGATGTTAAAGATTGGATCAGAAGCTGTGAAGCGCTTCCTTTTATCCAGTTTATTCCGGTTTCCAATGCCATCGCTTCAGAGGCCGTCTTTTTGCCCGAAAAACCCTTATCGGACCCCGCCGATCGAATCATTGTCGCCACCGCCCGGGCCTTGGATCTGATCCTGATAACCAAAGATAAAACAATTCAAAGAGCCAAGCAGGTGAAAACTGCCTGGTAAACTGCCGTAAGGCGTGAAGGGTTCTCCGAACTCCCGAACTAAAAGCTTGATCTCTCGCCCGTCCGTTTCGGCGGACTAGAGCCCACAGAGATCACGGAGGACGAATTTATTTTTTCATTGCGGTTGAGAGGACCGCAATGAAAAACCGGTCCAGCGCTGCTGCGATCCTTGCCGGAGGCTGAGTCCGGGGTCTGAATCCCCTTCTCAGGGATTCAGACCTGTTAATGGTCTCTCGGGGTCCTCTGCGCTCTCGAGCGAAGCGGGCGAGAGATAACGACTTTGAGCTTTTATCTATTTTCGAACTGAACGATTGGAGCGGGATGTTTTTAAGTAAAGCGATTTTTCAACAATTTTAATTAACGAGAGGAAAATATTATGGAAAACGTTGTTATACTCAGTGGTGTCCGGACTCCCATCGGGAGCTATGGCGGTGCTTTAAAAGACATCCCGGTTTACCGGCTGGGGAGTCTGGTCCTTAAGGAAGCGATCAAGAAGGCCAATATCGAACCGGCCATGGTCGAGGATGTGATCATGGGGACCTCTTATCAAAACGGTGAATGTGCCAACGGGGCCAGGATGGCCCTTCTCGATGCCGGATGGCCGGACACCGTACCGGGGATCGTCCTGGACCGTCGATGTTGCTCCGGTTTGGAATCCATTTACTACGGGGCCTTGAAGATTCAGACCGGAGATGCGGATATCGTCATAGCCGGCGGGATTGAGAGTATGAGTCAGGCCGAACTTTATATCCCCGGAGATATCCGATGGGGATTAGGTGGTAAAAACCACGACAAATACGGATTTATGCCCCGGGGGCACGGAGCCCTGGCCATGTGGGGCCTTCCCTTTTATGACCGTATTCAAAGGGCCAGGGTTATGTCCCAACCCATAGCCCGTTACGGTGAATTGAGCTCGATGATGACCTGGGCCGAGGCCGCGGCCAAAAAAGAGAACATCTCCCGGGAGGAAACCGACCGCTGGGCCTTCCGAAGCCATCAACGGGCTATTGCCGCTCAGGATGCCGGCAAGTTTTCCCGGGAAATCGTACCCGTTCCCCTGGGAAAAGGGAAAGACGGTCAGCCCCTCTTTTTCGATACCGATGAGGGACCGAGAAGAGACACCACCCTGGAAAGGCTGGGCAGGCTCCGTCCGGTATATGAGGGTGGGGTTTGCACTGCGGGTAATTCCTCCTCTGAAAATGACGGTGCGGCCGTGGTGGTCCTGGCCTCGGAAAAAAAGGCCAAGGCCCTGGGAGCCAAACCTCTGGCCTATTACCGTTCCTGTGCCGTGGCCGCCACGGACCCGACCCTGACTTATCCGGCGGTCCCGGCCTCGGTTAATAAGGCCCTGCAAAAGATCGGATTGACCATTGACCAGATGGATCTGGTCGAAGTGCAGGAGGCTTTTGCTGTGCAGGCTTTGGCCGACGCCCGGCTTTCCGGTTTGAATGACCAGGCCATAGAGGCCAAAGTTAATGTAAACGGGTCAGGCATTTCCCTGGGACATCCCATCGGGGCTACGGGGACTATGCGGTTGATCAACCTGATCAATGAAATGACCCGCAGGGATGGCCGATTCGGATTGGAAACCATCTGCGGCGGCGGGGGCCAGGGGATCTGCATGATTGTTGAAAGGAAATAATAAAAAGGCATGGGTTCAAGGGGTCGAGGCTTGCGGCGAGCTCAGCCGAGTCGTGAAAGGCTTGACAATTAAAAACCCTTGAATCCCTTTTCCTTGAAGTATTTGATGAACATTTAAAAAGTCGCCGAAATCCAATTTCCGTCATTCCGTCCGGTCGGCTTATCAGCTCCCAAAGGGAGCTTCTTCGAAAGCTCGGCGATTCGGCTTCCTGCCGATCGGCTATGCCGATCTCTTGGGGAGACTCCCATAGGG
>JACQYK010000341.1 GCA_016208255.1 Deltaproteobacteria bacterium
CTGATTTACTTGTAAAGATTCCATAAGCTGACAACCTACGTGTGCCCTTTAGTGAAGTTCACAGGAAAGCCGGATGCGGGAAATCCGCACGTCCGGTTTGACGAGGGGGAGGGTCTCCCCTCCCTACTCTACCGGCAAAAGAAATGGATGTGAGAACTATGGGCTAGGGTTTTAATTCAGCCAGGAGACGTCGGAATTGGTCATAAAGGTCTCTCCGAAGGCCGATGTAAAAAACCTGAATAACCTGATTATCCTGGTCAACGGAGTAAATGATCCTAAATTTCTTAGGCTTAAAAGACTTATATTCAGCCAGTTCCTCCCGCAAATCATCCCCTGCAAAAGGTTCCTGACGAAGTTGATCTATGGCCTTTCGTATGATCTTTTTTTGGTCAGGATGAAGTTTGGAGACACATTGCGCCGCCTCTGGAGTGAAGCGGACCCGGAAATCTTTCATTCCCCGAAAACCTCATCGTACTCGACCCATTTCCCACGATTGGCCTCCCGGATGGATTTTCTAATAATCTTCATGGCCCGCTCGTCAGAAAGGATGTCTATGGTCTCAAGGAGCCCTGTAAATTTTTTCATGCTGATCAAGACGGCCTCCGGAGCGCCGTTTTTAGTAATGGCGAAGACGTCGTCGGAATTCTCTATTTTTCGGATCAAATTCAGGAGATTGCTCTTTGCTTTGGTGATCGGGATATAATTCTGGATAATTTGCATGTCTTTCCCCCAAGAATTTTTATAGTCATTATACTGACTATTGAATATATGTCAATTAATTTTAAAACAAAGAAAGATCAACTCGTAGGCCGGTTAGCTTACCACGGGCGTATAATGGATAAAAGCTGTCAAAGACATATCTCTCACAGAGTTCACGGAGGGCGCGGATAGGAGAGGAGAAAAAGCGTAAGGCGTAAGTAAAATCGTAATGAAAACAGGCTGTTGACAAGCCTACCCCTGGATTCTATCCGGGAGCGAACCTGGTTTTTAGATGCCCGAAGGGCCTGAAAAGAGTTTTTTCCCTCATCCTGTTAATTATTTTGTCTAAAAGCAAATTTAATTGCTTTATTTTTTGCTTTAGGGTAAAAAATAGCATCATGATAATCAAACGATATTTAGAAAATCCAATTAAGGAAGATCTGGAAGAAAAGATGGTCTTCCTGTCCGGTCCCCGGCAAGTGGGAAAGACCACTTTAGCCAAAACCTTTCTAAAAAAGGAAGAAGACCAATACTACAACTGGGACCGTCGGGAGGATCGAAAAAGGATTTTATCGGCTCAATGGCCGGCGACTCCCGCCACCATCGTCTTGGATGAACTTCATAAGTATCGACGATGGAAATCCTGGATCAAGGGAGAATACGATACCCAGGGGAGTCGTATTCGATTCCTGATTACCGGAAGCGCCCGGTTGGATGTCTACCGGCGAGGCGGGGATTCCCTTCAAGGAAGATACCATGCTCATCGCCTGCATGGCTTCTCAATGGGGGAACTCCTCAACTCTTCGCAACCGTTGGTACCGGAAAAAGAAATCGAATTCCCAAGCCAGTCGGATCCCAATCTAATTTTAAGCTTATTACATTTTGGACCTTTCCCGGAGCCTTTTATCAAACAAAATGAAAGAAGCCTGCGGAGATGGAGAAGGGAACGATTGGACCGGTTTTTTCGGGAAGATGTTCGTGAACTGGAAAATATCCGGGATCTTTCCTCCATGGAATTGCTGTCTGATCTATTGGAAAGCCGGGTAGCCAGTCCCCTTTCCCTTCAATCCCTTCGGGAGGATTTGGAAGTAAGCCACAGGGCGGTTTCTCATTGGCTGGAGATATTGGAACGATTCTATTATTGTTTTAAGGTCCCCCCCTTTACCCATAAAGCGGTTCGATCTCTCAAGAAAATCTCAAAGGTCTATTTATGGGACTGGTCCGCTGTCCCTGATGAGGGAAGTCGTTTTGAAAACCTGGTGGCCGGGCATCTGCTGAAATTAAAACATGTCCTGGAAGATCAGGAAGGATATCGTATTGGCCTTCATTACTTGAGAGACGCCGACAAAAGAGAAGTGGATTTTTTAATATCTTCCGATAATAAACCGTGGTTCGCCTTGGAATGTAAAAAAAGCGGTCGGACCGTCAACCCCGCTTTAACTTATTTCGGGGATCGTCTAAAAATACCCTTTCTATACCAACTTAACCTCGAGGGAACCGAAGATTTCTTCAATGGCCGGGTCCGCGTCATGCCGGCGGCTAAATTTCTAAGCACCTTACCGTAAATAGCCCGGGTCGCCACGGACCCTTAGGGGTTCCTCTGATAGAGGAAAAGGGATGAGGCGTTAGGAGCGCTTGGCGTTTTCTTGCCAAAGACCGACAAAGACAAAGACCTAACAAAAGGCTTTTCTCACCACAGAGCCACAGAGGGTACGGAGAAACCCCTAATTTATAGGCCTTTATTCCAGGACCCCCAAAGTCTGCTCTTGTTTTATGTGCGGGAATCCAAGACATTTATTCGGAACTCCCAACGTTCAAGAGCAGCGTGCAGAGAAGAATCTGAGCCTCTATGAGATTTTTTGAGTATTCGAACAAGGCTATTACTACCTTAAATCAAGTCAAAAACTATTTTCAGCGCCTGATCGATTTTTTCAATGATCTCAGATTCAAGTTCTCCCCGAACTCCTTTAATTCGGGCTTGATAATCCACTGGCCGGGTCTGCAAACAGTCGGCGATTGATTTCTTGGATAACCCGTTGCTGCCAGAGGGATTGATTTCCACGTTGGTTTTTATTTTTGCTTTTTTAGGATTCCAGGTGGTTATTGGTACTACTTGGATTACCGGAACACGCTCATTATAAATATTGTTGGTCACCACAACGCAGGGACGGATTTTTCCCGTTTCCGATCCGCGACTTGGATCCAGATTTATCTCGATGACCAGACCTCTGGTAATTCTATTCATCCGGCCACCCCGATAATGCTAAATCCGTTATCTCTTTAAGCTCTTGGTCTTCTTTATAAATTTGAGCATATAACAATGCGGACTCTTTAAGTTTCTCCTTCTCAAGGGTTATACGTAAAAGATCCAGAGCGGCCCGGACCATGGCGCTTTTATCTTTATATCCATAAGATTTGTAGCGGCTAATAAATTCTTCCTGCCTCTCTCGGAAACTGAATTTTGCCTGCCCCATATCTATTCCTCTATTAATGTACTTTTAAAGGTTCTTATTTTGGGCCTATTTTAGGGCCTAATCTGATTAATGTCAAGTTTTTACTTGGAGTCGAAGGTTAGACTTTTTATCCTTTTACATACCCTTGGAAGAAAAAAATTTAAGGAATCTTAATATATTCCGATATTACCAGCATGATTTAAAAGCGGTATAAAAACACCCAGGAGGTTCCTATGTCTCAAAAAGCTTTGCTGGTGGGGATCAACAAGTACAAGATGGCCAATTCGGATCTGAGCGGCTGCGTGAACGATGTGACTAATGTACGGGACAGCCTGCTGAAGTTTTTCGGGTTCAAGTTAGAAGGGATCCGGGTGGTGACCGATGAGCGGGCCACCAAAAAGGCCATCCTGGAGCGGCTGGAGTGGCTGGTCAAGGGAGCCAAGGCCGGCGACCGTTTGCTGTTTCATTTTTCCGGGCATGGGTCCCAGATCCGGGACCGGAACGGGGATGAGCTGAAGGACAAGCTGGACGAGATCATCTGCCCCCATGACATGAGCTGGAATGGAACCTATATCGTCGACGACGATCTGCATAAGGTCTTTTCCGGTCTGCCCAAAGGGGTTGTTTTAGAAGTACTGCTGGACTCCTGCCATTCCGGCACCGGCACCCGGGAACTGCTGGCCCTGGAAAAGCAGCCGCCGGAATTCTCCTTTAAACCCCGCTACCTTCCTCCCCCGGCCGACATCCTCTGCCGGGTCGACGACGAGCTCCCGGTCCATCATTTATTTAAAGGTCTTTCGCCTCTCAATCCCTCACGCAAAGCGACCAACGCTCTCCCGGAGTATTTGTCTCTCTTCAGCGGCTGCCGGGACAATCAGACTTCGGCCGATGCCCAGATCGACGGAAAATACAACGGGGCCTTTACTTACTATTTTTGTAAACATCTCCGGGACGTTAAAGGGGCCATTTCCCGGGCCGAGCTTTTGAAAAGGGTCCGGGCCTCACTCAAACATGAGGAATTCGACCAGGTACCGCAGTTGGAGACGAGTAAGGAAAAGATGGGGAAGAAACTGCTGGAGTAAAGACGCTCACGGCAAGGCCGCAAAAGATCAAAGACAAAAACTTTATCTCTCACAGAGCTCACAGAGGCACAGAGTTTTTTTCATTGCGGTTGAGAGGACCGCAATGAAAAACTAGCCATCGCCAAGGGGCAAACTTGACCCCTTCTTTGAAACTCTGAGGGCTTGGGTGAGGGCGGGGAACAGTTGAAATATAAAATGGATCTAAATCAAATTTCCTCTGAAATTATCGGGGCGGCCATCAATGTTCATAAAGAGCTTGGGCCAGGCTTATTGGAGAGTGTTTATCAAACTTGCATGATTGTTGAATTACAGCAAATGGGCAGAAAAGTTCATGGAGAAGTTTCATTCCCCATTTATTATCGAAACCAGATAGTTCAGGAGGAGGGTTTCCGGATTGATCTGTTGATAGAAGATATAATTATTGTTGAACTAAAATCAGTAGAAAAAATTCAAGAAGTTCATAAAAAACAGCTTCTGACTTATCTTCGGTTGGCAAAAAAGCCACTTGGCTTGTTGATTAATTTCAATGAGGTACTACTGAAGAATGGTATTACTCGGATTATTAATGCTCCGTAGGAGCCGGAGGCTGGGTTGATTTCCCCCTCTCAGGAAATCAGCCCCAAAAGTCTTCCT
This sequence comes from Deltaproteobacteria bacterium, assembly GCA_016208255.1. Lineage (GTDB taxonomy): Bacteria > Desulfobacterota > RBG-13-43-22 > RBG-13-43-22 > RBG-13-43-22 > RBG-13-43-22. The sequence continues at coordinate 4,868 of JACQYK010000341.1, forward strand.
CTGAGAACTCTGAGGGCTTGAGTGACCGGAGGGTACGGGCGGGAGGAAAAAATCTTTATCTCTCACAGAGCTCACAGAGGCGCAGAGTTTTTTCATTGCGGTTGAGAGGACCGCAATGAAAAACC
>JACQYK010000342.1 GCA_016208255.1 Deltaproteobacteria bacterium
ACCGTCACCGAGGCCCCGGTCCCTTTATTCTTGAGCAGCCCCAAATGTTTGGCCAGGATCTCCAGCGTCCCCTTTTTTTCCCACATCTTGACCTTCTTAATCAAGCCGATTAAATTCTTGGGGAATAAAATTGATGAAATCATAAAAAGTCGTCCGAACCCCAAAAACGTCATTCAGGTCGGTCGGTTACACCGAACACTTTAAGAGACCTCCAAAGGAGGTCGAGCGAAAGCCGGAATCCAGGAACTTCAACAAGTTAAAAACCCCTGGACCCCGGTTTTCACCGGGGTGACGACTTATTACAAGTCCATCAAAATTAGATCTCTAAGAAAAGAGATGGGGAATTCTCTTGAAAAAAAGAATTGATGCGCTATCGAAGGAGGTCGGCAGAACGGAAGGTTAGCAAGAAGCTTGATCGGCCCGATCCATGAGTTCATTTTTTTCCCGATGATCAACAATACGTTTGTCCTCTTCCTTTTTTTTAGCCCGCAGCTTAGATACAAACGCCTTTACATCATACCCAAATTCTTCCGCAATATCGTCTTTGATTTTCCAGAGCTCTTTAATAATTTCATTAGCCATTCTCAACACCTCCCATCAATTCCTGAGGAGTACATATTTCAGGATATCCGTAACCCTTTTCTGCGCAAACTTTTCGGATTAGCGGTTTTGCCTCCGCATTGTCTATATGACGGTAATTCCAGGTAAGGAGATAATCTATTTCATGTACAGCGGATAAAGCAATATGAAGGGAATCACCTAATGCCTTGGGGGGAAGCGCCCCTGCCTGAATTAGCGACTCGGATAATCCAACGACCTCATCTGTTATTGCCAGAAGTGGTATTCCGATTAACGCTTCAAGCCTTCGGCCGGCCATTAAGTCGTCTCCTCTACCAGCCTCTTCAATTACAACATCCGACGCGAATAACTCGAAGCGGTTCTTTTGTGTGTCCCACCAATCACTGGTAACTTTTTGCCAAGCCGCAGAGAGCAGGTTGTTGGACGGGCGAGCTGTCAGGTAAGAGATAATCGATGTCTCGATATGGACTGTTTTTTTGTCCATCGCTATCTTTGTTCCATTATTCGAGTTTTGTCTTCAAATGCATTTATATTACCAGAAGTGCTATCCTATAGCAAGGGCCGGTAATTTATCTTCAATCAGATTCCTGGGCGACAAACGATGAATCCCTGATCTGGAAACAACCCATTTGTAAAAGAATAAAGGCCAGGAGAAAAAAGAGTTAAGGGTTGACAGAGAGAAAAATCCAGGTAAAATGAACCGTTAAGAACCCCCAATTCAAACCGTGAGGTGTCTTATGGTATCCATCAAAAAAATTGCCTTCTGTACGGATTTTTCGGAAAATGCGAATCAGGCCTTTGACATGGCTTTTGACCTGACCCAGAAATACCAGGCCCAGCTTTGGCTGATTCATGTGGTTCCGCCTCTGGTCTTCCCCTCGCCGGTGATGGAGGATTTTATTTCAGAACAAGCCAACCTGCAATTTTCAGAGGATGCCATCCGACGGGCCATGGAACAAATTGAAAAAAACTATCTGGAAAAGATGGGGGATTACAAGAATGCCCTGGTTCGGGTTCTTTCCGGGCATCCCGCCAGTGAGATTCTAAATTTTGTCGATCAGGAGAAGATAGACCTGGTGGTTATGGGCACTCATGGTTTTACCGGGCTAGCCCATTTCTTCCTGGGCAGTACCGCAGAAAAGGTGGTCCGCCGGGCTGATTGTTCAGTGCTGACCGTACACCAGGCCAAAAAATAAGCAATCGATTGGAAAATTCTGGCTCCCTATGAGCAGCCCAAATTGGCCGGATGACTATGTTCAAAAACGCGCCTCTCCCCAGGAGGCTATCCGGCGAATTCACTCAGGCCAAAGGGTCTTTATAGGGACGGCCTGCGGGGAACCCCAATGCCTGGTCCGGGAACTGGCCGCTCAGTCCAACCGTTTTGCCGATCTGGAACTCATACAGCTTTACAGTCAGGAAGTCTCTCCCTTAACCCTGATCGCCGATCGGACCGAGTCCAATTGCTTCACCTTTCGTTCCTTTTATCTGGGTTCGGCCAAACCCAGGATTCTGGCCAAAGACAAACGATTCCTGTCTCCCATCAACCTGTCCGCCCTGCCCCGCCTCTTGAAGAGCCGTCAACTTCCGATTCACGCAGCCTTAATCCAGGTTTCTCCTCCGGATGATTTCGGTTGGATGAGTCTGGGAATTTCCGTGGATGTGACCATGGCCGCCGCCCAGGGTGCCGATCTGGTGATTGCCCAGGTCAATCCCCGAATGCCGAGGGTCATGGGCCGCAGTTTCATTCATGTCAATGATGTGGATGTGATCGTTGAACACGAAGAGGAGCTGTTGACCGTCAAACCGCCTCCGGAAATGGATTCGGCTTTCCAGATAGGACGACATGTAGCCCAATTGATCGATGACGGGTCCACCCTTCAGTTAGGTCTGGGAATTATTCCTCAAGCCATTCTGGAATCGTTGGTTGAAAAAAAAGACCTGGGCATCCATACGCCGGTCCTGATCGATGGGGTCCTCCCCCTGGTGGCCAAAGGGGTGATTACCAATCGGGCCAAAGGATTTAACGAAGGCAAGCTGGTGGCCAGCGGGGCTATCGGGTCCCGTGATTTGTATGACTTTCTTGATGATAATCCCGGTATTGAATTTTTTCCTTCCGATTATGTCAATAATCCGGTTAACATTTCCCGGCTCCAGAAGATGGTGGCCTTGAATGTGGCCATGACCATCGATCTCACGGGTCAGGCCGGCGCGGACGCCCTTCCCTATACCCATTATTCGGGAGTATCCGACATGATGGATTTTATCCGGGGGGCCGCCCATTCGGAAGGCGGAAAATCCATCCTGATGATACCTTCAACCACCATGGACGGTAAAAGCAGCCGTATTGTTTCCAGCCTGGAACGGGTTGCCGTGGTGGTCCCGCGGGGGGACGCTCATTTTGTCGTCACCGAATTCGGGGTGGCCAATCTCTTTGGAAAAAACCTGCAGGAGCGGGCCATCGCCTTGATCGGGATTGCCCATCCCGATTTCCGGGAAACCCTTTTCACAGAAGCCAAAGCCCTGGGTCTTTTGGGAGCGGAACGGACCCTGGCCCGCTCAATCCGCGGCATCTACCCCTATGAAACCGAAGAAATATTGAAGATCGACGGGCAACCGGTTTTCTTTCGCCCGGTCAAACCCGTTGACGAACGGCTGATTCAAGAACATTTTTACAATATGGATAAAGAAGATGTGGCCGCCCGATTCCTGCAGGAAAAGCTTATCTTTACCCGTAAGGAATTATCCAGTATGGTTCAGGTAGACTATGTCAATGAGATGGCCATGGTGGCGGTTATTGGAGAATTGGGTTTTGAAAGGGTAATCGGTATCGGAGGATATTTTCTGGTTCAGGCCCAAAATATAGTCGAGGCGGCCTTTTCAGTTCTTAAAACCTGGCAAAAAAAGGGGATCGGCACCGTGCTTTTAAAAAAGCTGGCCAAGGTGGCCCAGGATCAGGGCGTTGCCGGTTTCTTTGTCTATACCCAGCCCAAAAATCAGGGCATGATCAGGTTATTCCGGAAAATGCCCCATCCGGTAACCGCGACCTATGAAGACGACCTTTTGCTGTTGAGCTGCAGGCTTGACGAAACGTCTTGATGGAAAAAACGAGAGCGAAGGCGAAGAATCTAGGGAGGGAGTGATGGATCAATATTTTTTAAATTCCCGGGAAGTGGCCCTGGTGATTATCGACATCCAGGAAAAGCTGGCTGCGGTGATGAAATATAAGGAACAGGTGATCGACAACTGCCTCCATCTGATCGAGCTGGCCAAGATCCTTCAAATCCCCTTACTTCTGACCGAACAATATCCTAAGGGATTGGGGACCACTATCCCGGAAATCCAGGAAGTCCTGCCGGATTATACCCCTTTCGAAAAGACCAGCTTTGATTGTTGCCAGGAGGCCGGATTTCTGGAAAGGATCGTCTCCTTGGGCAGAAAAAAACTGATCCTGACCGGAATGGAAACCCATGTTTGTGTTTTGCAGACCGCTTTGGGGCTGATGAAAGAGGGTTATGTCGTTCACGTCGTCCAGGATGCGACCTGTTCCCGGTTCAAAAAAAATTTCAAGATCGGGATAGACTTTATGCGGGATTCCGGCACGATCATCTCCGGCACTGAGACGGTTTTGTTCCAACTCTTGGAAAGGGCTGGCACCGAGCCCTTTAAAATCATCTCCAAACGGATCAAATAGAATAGCTTATCGCCCTCTTCTTTCCTTGTCATTTGTTCTGAGGCCTCTGAAAAAGGTTCATTTTTGTTCAAGATCAAGGAAGGCGAAAATTTCAACCGCAGGAATATATGGAATATTTCGAGGATTGAAATTTGAGTCTGACACAGAGACTGGGCAAAAAGGAGCCTTTTTGAAGGTCTCAAGGGATTCCGATTATCTTATGCATCTGCAGACTGAGACGCCACTTCGGATGTTCAAGACAATATCGGAGAGCCTTTTGAGTATTATCCTTTTTCTCCGGTCCATCCCTGGGCTGCAAAAAGAAAAATCTGAAATCAAGCGATTCAAAAATCTCCGGTTCGAGACCTTCTTGAGGAAAAATCAACTTTAGTTCATCGCCGTATCTCAGTTTTAATTCAGCTCGAGCTTTGGGGCTGACACAGATCCAATCTATCCCGGAAGGTGGAAGCAGGGTGCCGTTGGTTTCCACAGCCACTTCCAGGCCGAGACGATGAAAAGCCTCTAACAACGGCCGGTCTAATTGCAGCAGAGGTTCACCGCCGGTGCACACAACCAGGGGTGAAGTTCGGTGGATTTCGGCCCCGGGAAATTGTTCCTTCACGGCCCGGGCCAGATCATCAGGGGTGCTGAATGTTCCTCCTCCCGGTCCGTTGGTGCCCACAAAATCGGTATCACAGAACCGGCAAAGAGAGGTTGACCGATCGCTCTCCCGGCCGGACCAGAGATTGCAGCCGGTAAAACGGCAGAAGACCGCCGGACGTCCGGTCTGCGCCCCTTCCCCTTGAAGGGTATAAAAAATTTCCTTAATCGAATAACTCATAATCAACCGGGTCCTTGATTCCCGCTTCGGCAAATCCTTTAAGCCTCAGGAGGCAGGCATCGCATTTCCCGCAGGCCTTTCCATCCGGAGACGGATCATAACAGGTGCTGGTCAGACTGAAATCCACTCCCAATTCCAAACCTTTTTTTATGATCTGGGCCTTATTCAAGTTAATCAGGGGGGTATGAATTTTAAATTTCTTTCCCTCCACCCCGGCCTTGGTTCCCAGGTTGGCCGTTTGCTCAAAGGATTGGATAAACTCCGGCCGGCAATCGGGATAGCCGCTGTAATCCAGGGCATTGACACCGATAAAGATATCCCAGGAACCCAACACTTCGGCCCAGGCCAGGGCCAGGGATAGAAAGATGGTATTGCGGGCCGGGACATAAGTGATCGGGATGTCCTTCGATATTTCTTCCAACCCGCGGTCCTTGGGGACCTTGATTTCCGCGGTCAAGGCCGAACCGCCGATAAGACTCAGGTCCACGTTAAAAATCTGATGCCGGGCCGCCTGAAAATGGAGAGCGATTCGTCGGGCGGCTTCGATTTCCAGTTGATGACGTTGGCCGTAGCG
>JACQYK010000343.1 GCA_016208255.1 Deltaproteobacteria bacterium
CATTCTCTTATAAAAAAGACTTGCTTTTCAACATAGAAGGAATGACGATCCAGGCAAAGTTTGGTCTTCAAAAGGAAAACATCTGTTACTCGTTGTCGCTATTGAAAATCCCTACTCCCGGAATGTCAAACTTTGGGAGTCCGGCAGAGCCGGGGGTTTACCTAAAAGAAATTAGTATGCTGTCCCCAGATTTTCTAAAGTTAAGCAAATTACTCAATCATTGAGTATTTTTACTCACCCACTCCGCTAATTTCTCCACAAATCTTGGCCTGGCCGTTTCCCGGAGAAATCGAAATCAATCTTGAGATTATTCCGGAAACGGATAGTGTCATGCTTGGAGGAACACTATCTTTTTAGCTCTCCCGCCTCGGCGGGACAGCTAAGAACCTCGGATCATCCAGACCTTGACGCTAAATTTATTTCAATAAGTCGTCGCTCAAGTTGTTCTTATGATTGTGAAATCACTGAATCGATAAAATCCGCATCCCCGAGAATTCTCTCGCCGCTCCTATATTGAATACCTGCTTTTAAGCTTCTCAGTAGGTTTTAATAACCCTGCCGAATCCCAATTCCATGTTATATTTTCTATAGATGGCCCCCAACACCTGTTTTATGGGCAATTTATGCCAGGGATCAAGGCTCGAGTTTGAATGAAAAACCGCCCAGCCCGGACCGGTCCACATTTCCAACTGGACATTATTGTGCGGGGGAACTTCAATCAACTCCGCCAAAGACGGTGGGGCTCCTTCCTCGGGGCTGGGAATAATACGCAAACTTAAACCACCACCGCCGGCAGCCGGGAGCTCTCCAACCGGTATTTCCGGTTTCATCCCGGCTGAACAGAGGAGATGTCCTGCCGGTCGCTCCATTTTTCCCCAGAGGATATCCCCTTCGGTCCCGATAGTGATGGTTGCCATCTTCTTGGGATAGCCCCAGATCTCCCTTCCGGCGGCCTGGGGGATATCGCTGTTGACCACGATATGGGCGATATAGAATTTCAGTTCTCCGTCCCAGAGACAGGAAATCCCGAGGATCGTCTCCTCGTAGGGGCCGAGGGTGCTCCAAGGGTAGCGGATAAAAAGCAGAGAAGCCGTTGCCGGTCCCGGCAGCCCAAGGCCTTCCGGTAAAAGATCCAGAGCGGCGTCCGTATCGGTTTCATAGGTAATGCCGATCATCTCTGCCTCCTTATAATAAATGGGCGGTCTGGCGTACAAGGGTGCATCCGCCGGCATGGCATATCCGAATTTGTCCTTTGTCAATCGACCTTCCAGCACCATAGGGATTCCTCCATAAGAACGCGGCTCCCCGGCGTTCTCTTGAAATATTTTAAATTCCAAATTAAGCCGCCAGGCCCCGCCTTTTGGGGCGTGGCACCACCAATCATGAAAACAGTTTTCGCCGAACGCTGAACGACGAACGGTATTTTCGTATTAAATCTATTACTATAATAACGTATCAGGGAACCATCGTCAAAAAGAAAGTCAGGGTGCCTTTTTTGAATTTATTTGACATATTCCCTTTATCTTATCCATAATAAAATGACCCTGGCAAAAAGAAAAGTTTTTGATTAATCTTTTTCCTGCCGCCATAATGGCTGTCCGAAATTGAAAAGGAATGGTCATGCTCCTGAATACGACGGGGATTTCTCGGCTATGAATAGACGGGAGTCGGCCAGTCGGCAATGAATCCGGCGTATCGTGGCCGACTTTGGGCGGCATCTCGGCTTTTGCAACATCGAGGTTATTAATGGTTGTGGTCATGAACAGCGTATCAGGCTCGGGAGGCGGAGGTGGCACCCCAAGAGAATCTATCCCCTGATTACCGCCGCCTGACCGGGTTTCTGCGGAGTATATCCCTGCGTTTACAGCTCCGCAGCACCCTGGAGTTTATTCTTCTTTTAGCTTCCGCTTTTATCCTGGTTATCCTGGGAGGCCTTTTTATCGGCCGGCTGAAGGGACCCTTCTCCTACTTTCCCTTTTTCTACTCCCTGACGGCCATCCTTTTCCTCTCCCTCGTCTTCCTATCAGGTTTGTGGCGCTGTTTCTCTAAACCATCCCTGGAACAGGTGGCCAGAGGGTTAGAGGGCCGGTTTCCCCAGTTAAGGGACGACGTCATCAATTCGCTCCTTCTCTTTCAGGAGATAAAAAAAAGCGCCGCCCCCGGGCAGATTTCAGAAGGGCTGGTCAAAGCGCAGATCGGAAAGACGGTCCGTGAGCTGTCCCCTATTAAACCCTGGCAGGTGGTTAGCCTGCGAGGAGCGCTCAGACCTCTTGGGCTGTTTCTCCCCTTAGCCCTGGCCTTTTTTCTGGTTTTAGCTTCCGATCCTGCTTTTTTCAATCGGTCCTTAGCCCTGATCATCCATCCTTTCTCCACCTGGCCGCTGAGAGAGACCTTCCTCTCCCTCGATCCACGGGGGTCCATCATTTTACGCGGCAGCGAGATGGTTTTTACGGCCAAGGCTACCGGGTATGCCCCGGAAAAGCTCATTTTGGAAGTCAGGCCTGAAGGAGGCCGGGCTTTGCATCTGCCCATGGACTCAGAAGGGCAGGGCCGCTTCCGCTACAGAATGGCTTCGGCGCAATTCTCTTTCCAATATCAGGCTCAGGCTGGTCAGAGCACCTCTCCAAGCTATCACCTGCGAGTGGTCGATCCCCCTGAAGTAACCGGGGTCAAGCTTACCCTGATCCCTCCGGAATATACCGGTCTTCCCCGGGAGATCAGGCAGGATGGTCATATCGAGGCCTTGAAGGGGACCGTAGTCAATCTGGAGGCCCAGACGAATAAACCCCTGCGAGAGGCCAGGCTCGTCCTGAATGAGGGGAGCCCGCTGGCCCTTGGGGTGAAAGAAGACCGCCTCAAAGGAAGTCTGATCGTCTTTTATCCCGGCAGCTATTCCATCCGGGTCAAGGATGGGTGGGGGTTCGAGAACCCCAATCCGGTCCGCTATCGGATCCAGCTTCTTCCCGATCAATATCCCCAGGCGGAAATCATCAGCCCGGCCCAGGATCTCGAGGTGGCCGGCTCAGAGATCACCCCTATCGTCTATTCCGCCAGGGACGATTTCGGGATCACGGCCCTGCGCTTGAATTATCAAAGGGGAGGAAGGGAAGGCTTCATCAATTTGAAGAGCGCACCAGCCGGACGCTCTTGGGGCCCTGAGACCTTTCAGTGGGATTTGACCGGTCTGGCCCTGACTCCCGGCGAGCGGGTGGTCACCCGTCTGGAAGTCTGGGACAACGATTCGATCTCCGGTCCCAAGGTGGGTTATTCCAGGACTTTGACCTTATTCGTCAGGGACGAGAGGGATCGGGCAGTCAAAGAGGTTGAGGAGGCTCAACAGATCGCCGATGCCATCCTGGATTTGCTGGCCGATCATTTGGAAAAGACCATGGACCGGGAAGAGCTTTCCCAACGGCTTAACCAACTGTCGGAGCAGGTTGATCATCATCTCCAGCAAGTGGGAGAAGATAAAATCCAGCGTTACGATCTGGAGGCCCTCCAGCGCAACCTGAGTTCCCTGAATAAAAGAATGGAGGCGGAACCGAAAGAAACGGTCACCCGGGAACTGG
>JACQYK010000068.1 GCA_016208255.1 Deltaproteobacteria bacterium
GCTTTTTCCAGAGCCTTAAATCCATCTCTTTCCAGATAGGTGGATAGGTCTCCAGGGTCAATTATCTCGCAGTTCTTAAGGACAACCCGCTTCTCCGGCATTGATAACCCTCCCCTAGGTTTTACTTATACGATCTCAAAATCTCGGCTATCTTGTTGGGCGTTAAATGACCATGAACGTCGTCATTCACCAGCATGGCCGGAGCCTGATCACAAGCCCCGATGCAATTGGTCAATTCAAAAGAAAACCTTCCATCGGGAGTCGTCCCATAAGGTAAAATGCCCAACACCTTTTGAACACTTCCTATAATCATCTCGGCGTTCTTCAGATAGCAAGGAATGCTCTTACAGATCCTGATCACGTTCTTACCTAACGGCCGGGGCGACAGAAAGGAATAAAAAGTGGTTACCCCATACACTTCGCTGAGGGGAAGACCCAGAACCTGGGCCGTCTCGACCATGAAACGCTTAGACACATAACCCGAATTTCTTTGGGCTTCCTCAAGCCTCACCAGGACCTCTTGCCGTCCCCCACCTTCCCCAAAGGTTCGCTGTTGGTTCTTCTCCATCTTACGCTACCCCCTTCTTGGATCTGGTCAAGGCACTGGTCGGACAGTAGTCAATGCAGATATAACAATCCCGACATTCTTCTTTGTTTAAAGGTTCGTCACAATCCACCACCACTTTCGACTTAAAACCCCGGTAGGCCATGCGGTAGATATCTTTTCGGGCAATCTCACTGCACGCCCTTATACATCGGTGACATAAAATAATGTCTGGCCTCGCTATCGGATACACAGGGACCCGTGTGGGCCGTCAGCATAAGCTCGATGATCATTTTGCGCACCGCCAATACCTTCGGCGTTCCGGTATGGATGACCATCCCCTCGGCCAGCGGAGTATGACAGGAGGCCACCAGTCTTGGCGCCCCCTCCACCTCAACCACACAGAGACGGCATCCCCCGAAAACGCTCAACTCCGGCCGGTGACAGAGGGTGGGAATCCCTAGGCCCGCCTCCTTCGCCGCCTCCAGAATCGTCGTCCCTTCCGCCCCACTTGCTTCCGTCCCGTCTATCACTACCTTTACTTCGTCCATCTTTTATACCACCTCAAGAAATTTAATCTCATCATAACAGATTAGAAAATCTATTTAGCAGGCATGCTTCACACTTTCCGTCTCTATAGCTAAATTTGAAGATTCCCTGTACCCAGGTGAAGGGAATTCTCTACTTAAAACTATCTTCCCATAACAAAATGACTCCATCCGTTCAGCCGGCGCCCAGGACCATGGCTAAGGTAACCACGTCGCCGTCTTTTACTACATAGCTGTCTTGAGAGGGCAGGTGGTTCACCAAGACTTGAAAAACCTTAACAGGGGGGATCCCAAGTTCCGCGATGATCTGTCTTACGGCTTTCCCTTCCCCATCTTCTACCACGATATCGTTATCTTGGTCATAATTCGGGACATATCTTTGAAGCAGAAGCGTGAGCTCGACGCGCACGGCCATGGATACTCTTTCCCTCTTGTTGTTCCCAACTTTATGGGTTCCCTAAATAGCCGTGCTCCAACGGCCCCCGTTTCCCCTGACGACAACTCACTGGGAAGCCAGAATAGCTCTCTTTACCAAGGTCTTCGCAACTTGAACCATGTATTGGTTATCCTTTAGAGGCGTTGCTCCTTCGACAGCCGCCTCGCCAGAAGCCGCTGCATTGACCTCGGTTATCTTTTGGCCAAGAATGATTTTCTCGGCCTCGACCGCCCGGTAAGGGATCACGTATACCGCATTAAGACAGATCCGAGCGGCCTCAACTTTGCCTTTGGAACTGGTAATAGTTACGGCACAGTTAACAATCGGAAAGTCTATGGACTTCCGGAGAGCGAATTTGAGAAAGGTGCTCTTGGTTCCATTTGCTGGCTTCGGTATGTGGATTTCCGTCACGATTTCATCTTCGTCCAGAACCGTGGTCTTCGTCACCTTCACCTGAAAAAAATCCTCGATCCCAATCGTCCTTTTTGTGGTTTTAATATCGGCCTTCAAGGCTAGCAATGCCGGCGCGGTATCACTGGGATGTACCGCAATACAGCCTTCCTCAACGCTGCCCCCGAATATGGAATGGTACCTCGTATCTCCGGCCTGAGCGTAGCACCTCCCGCCGCCTTTTCTCAGGCAAGGGAACCGGTTGTCGGCATTCCGGTAATACCAACACCGGATATCTTGGCAAAGGTTACCTCCGATCGTTCCCATCTCCCTCAAATGCGGGGAAGCGGTTCGATGGGCTGCCTCGGATAGAACGGCATAGCCTTCTTTGACCACCCGGTTATGAGCAATATCCTCTAACCGGGTCAAGGCACCAATCTTCAGCCTGCCGTTTTCTTCCTTAATAAAATCCAGGCCTGGAATAGTCTTGACATTTATCAAAGCCTCTGGATAGCTGGGCAGTATTCTATCCTTCATCTTGCCAAGGAGATCTGTGCCACCAGCAATGATAGCAGCCCTGCCCCTATAGCGTCTCAGCAAGGTCACCGCTTCGTCAAGGGTGGTTATATTGAAATGTGCGAACTTTTTCATGCCCTTTCTCCTAAACCTTCCCGAGTGCTTTCAATACCTTCGCCGGGGTTATGGGGAAATCATCTATCCATTTGCCAATCGCATTATATACCGCCGGTCCTATCAGCGCCGGGATCATGGTGGCCACATCTTCCCCCACCCCAGCCGTTCCATAAGGTCCATGACCCAGACCGGTCTCCTGGACGATGGTTTCAACCGGACCGCAATCAGCAATAGTGGCGATCTTATAGTCTAAGAGGTTGCGGTTTAACAGCACCCCGGTCGCTGGATCCCAGATCATTTCTTCCGTCAGAGCCCGGCTCACCCCCATATATGAGCCGCCATACATCTGTCCTTCTACCGACTCCGGGGATATGGCCTTTCCGACATCGTTGACGTTGACGACCTTGGTTACCTCGATCTCACCGGTCTCGGTATCAATTTCCACTTCCATGAAATGCCCTTGCCGGCACAGACGTGGGCGACCGGTTTCGAAGGCTTCCCCCCAGATTCCTTGCGTGTGCCAAGCCCAGGTCAGAACCGGAGGCTCCGTCCAGGTCCCTACAGCATTGTGCCCCGGCATGGCCAGGACCACCACGTCGCCAACCGTTTTTCGGTTTTCGGGATTTTTTTTCTCAAAGATCACCCCGTCTTTAATCTCCAAGTCCTCAGCAGCCAATTCAAATTTAGTGGCCGCCAGGTCAAGAAGCATCGCTTTAGCCTGTCGGGCCGCTTTTCTGACAATGAATCCATTTGAACACAGGTTACAGGATCCATCCGGGGTCATTAATATAAAACCATGTTCTTCGAACGCCTTAATATGTACATCCTGATAGGACACACCCAATTCATCGGCAACGATTTGGCAATAAGCCGTCCAGGGGTTAACGCCAACATCCGCCTGTTGGGAGATGATACTGACTGTTCCATCGGTCTCAATCATCACGGCCGCGGAACCCGTACCGCGTACGTCATCCCACTCGTGGTCCCAGGTAAAGGCCAGACCATGCATCTTACCGTTCGGGAGTTTTTTTGTCCCCGGCGGATGCCACTTGTTGTCCCAGTCTATGGCCTTTTTGCCCGCTTCTATGCATTCTTTCAGGCTATCCCGGTCAGGAAATCCGTGTTCGCGTTTGTAGTTCGAAAGATAGGCCATATCCTTTCCGTGGCAACCATCGTTTCTTAAGGCCACTTCCGTCGGATCAAGTCCCAGTTCAGCCGCGACGTGATCAAATACCAAGGTTAAACAGAAGGCGTTGGGGAGTTGTTCACACCGACACCACCAGGCGGGCCCTTTACTCACATCGGCCGTCAAAGCTTGGCATCTCAGATTAGGGATTCGGGTGTTATCAACAAAGTGTTCCACGCCGGGTGTGCACTGGAACACTGCAAAGATATTCTTCATATCCAGGGCCGTGATCGTTCCGTCTTTCTTGGCCCCCACCTTAAAGTAACTGACCATCATATCCCCGGATTCCGCGTAGAATTGTTCCCTTCTGTCAAAGGTTATCTTGACTGGCCTACCCACTTTCTTGGCGGAAAGGACAGCCAGAACATTCAAGCCATTATGGGAAAAATCAGCAGGATTGCATCGTTCTCCAAACGAACAGCCCTGATAGGGCACATGGATGGTAACTTTGTTCATGGGAATATTGAGCTGTTCGCAAAGCAACAGCTTGTTCGGGTGAGGCTGTTGAACGTGCATCCATAATTCCAGCCGGTCTCCCGTCCATCGGGCTATAACGCAGGTCATTTCCGCTCCAGCCCAAAGGTGAGCTTCTCGCCGGGCTTGGAACTCGATTATTTTATCGGCCTCTCGAAAACCTTTCTCCATATCACCCATTTCAATAAATTCCCGGAAATCTTCGATCTTATTGGTTTTCGCTCCGGGACAGAGTATATAGGCATCCGGGTTCAAGGCCAATTCTTGGTCGAGGATAAACGGCAACTCCTCCCACTCCACCTTTATACGCCGTAATGCTTCCCTGGCGATTTCCTCAGTGTCGGCCGTCACGACCGCACCCACCCCTTGCCCTTCAAACCAGGCTTCGGACGGAAGGATCACTTTTACCGGTTTTAAAGCAAAACCCGAAAACTGCGGAGCCATCCTGTCCGGCCCTCCAATGCTGCCATTAAGTGTTCTCCCCTTAATCTCCGGATCGTCAAATTTTAAAATAGCCCGCACTCCCGGCAACGCTTCGGCCTTTTGTGTGTCCATTCGTTTAATTCTGGCGTGGGCATAAGGGGATCGCATTATTTTGGCGTACAGCATGCCCGGAATTTGGATGTCTCGAGTATAGACCGCTTTTCCGCTGGCCTTCTCGATGCCGTCCAAACGACGGATGCCCCGCTTTCCGATCTTATCATAATCTATTTCCGGGGCATCCGCTTCAAGGGGATACATTCCCTCGTTTTTGAGTTTCTGATAGGGTCCTATCCTAAGACTACCCATTTTCCTTTCCTCCCTTTACGATCCCGGAAGCCTCTTTAATGGCCTTAATATGTTGTGGATAGGTACCGCAACGGCAGAGGTTGCCCCCCAGGGCATCGATGATCTCATCTTCGGTGGGGTTGGGATTTTTATCCAGCAAGGCCTTGGCCGTGGTCACAAAGCCGGGGGTACAGTACCCGCACTGCATGCAGTGGTGCTTCACATAGGTCTCAATAAGCG
>JACQYK010000352.1 GCA_016208255.1 Deltaproteobacteria bacterium
ACCCGCAGTGTTTTTTCCAGCGAGGCCGTGTAAAAATCCTGCCCGGGATTCAGGTTGCCGAAGGTATTGATCACCAGTGAACCGCCCGGTTTAAGCACCGCCTGCATCGTCCTAAAGGCCTCTTTGGTCATTAAATGGGAGGGCGAGGAGTCTCCCAGGAAGGCGTCGAGAATAACCGTGTCATAGCGCTGCTTGCATTCGTTCAGATAATGGCGGCCGTCGTCAATAAACAGTTTTACCCGTCCCGGGTCGAATTCAAAATAGCGTTTGGCCAGCGGCACCACGGCCGGGTTGATTTCCACGACGTCCACCTTCACCTTCTCACGGGCCAACTGCATGGGCACGATCCCCACCCCCATACCAATACACAGCGCTTTTTCGATCTTTTCCGTGTAGGTTCGCGCCAGGCCATGAAGCATGTAGGAAAAGAGATGGATGCTCTGCTTAGTCACCGGGTCAAAACCATTCTGGCAGAGATAGTCATTCAAATAATAGCGGTAGGGCGGATTTGTTCCATCTAAGATTTGCATCAAACCGAAATGAGAATTTTGCCGTTCCAGTTCGACGATGCCCGGGACCCGGAGGCGGGCCTCCAGACCGACCCCCCACCATCCTAACCCCAATCCGGCCAGTCCGACCATCAGTGCCGTCACCACCAACCCCGGCGCCTTGGCCCAGAGGACGAAATAGAGAATCACCAGCGCCGACAATATTCCGGCCGTGCAGAGCATGGTTACCGAATTCGGCAAAAAGGGAATCAGGGCATAACCGATCAGTATCGTCCCGCCCACACTGCCAGCCGTGCTGATAGCCGTCAACCGGCCCACCTGACCGCCGACAACGTTCATGGAGGCCGTCATGACCCGGACCAGGAAAGGGCCCACTGTGGCCAACAAGGCCAGAGGAAGAAAGAACAAAAATAGAGAGGCCAGCAGAGACCCCAGGGCCAGCTTGAGTTCGAGGCAGCGTTCGGCCACCGGCCGGCAGAGGGGCACGGTCAAACCCAGATAAAGGGCGGCAATCAAAATGCAGGCATAAAGCCGGTTCAAGCGGGCCGACCGGTCCACCAGCCAGCCGCCGTACCAATAGCCGATGGCCAGGGATACCATGGTCACCGCGATCTGAGCCGTCCAGACAAAATGGGAGGTGCCGAAAAAGGGGGAGAGCATCTTGGCCCCCAGGATTTCAACAATGAGTATCACAGCACCGCAAACGGCCGCGGTGATGTACAGGTAACGTCGCAACCCGGGTGACAAAGACTTTTCAGGTTTGGGATGCTTTTGAGGGGCTTTCTTCATAGTGAAAATGTGAAAGATAAGATTGGGTTAATATAAAAGAAGGCTGAAGATTGTCAAGAGAAAAACAGAGTAAAACGGGCCGCCTTAAAAACATTCGAAAGATACGCCAATTTTGGAGACTGTAAATTTAATGAAATCGTAATAAATCGCCCAAGGCCCATTTGCGTCATTCCCGTGGAAACGGGAATCCAGTTCTTTTAGTCAGTTTTGAATAATCTGGATTCCCGCCGCCGCGGGAATGACGACTTTTTACGAGTCCAAAAATTTAAGGTGTCCAAGAACTCGAAGGTGTATTTTCTTCTTGAAATAATTTCAAACATTGATTATTAAATAGAAAGGGTTGTTTGTTTCGGGCGGTTAACTCAGCGGTAGAGTGCCATCCTCACACGGTGGAAGTCACTGGTTCAAATCCAGTACCGCCTACCACGATATTAAGGACTTAATCCCGCCGCTCAAAGCGGGATTAGGTCCTTTTGTTTTTCTGTGCCCATTTTGTACCCACTGGCCAAAAAGGTATTTTCCAGCATTAGGACGGTATCTTGATGGGTCTCTTTCAGGCCACTTTCCGAATAGTTTTTGGCTCCGGAATGGGATCTCCGTCTTCTGCCATCACCTTGATAAACCCTTCGGCGGCGATCCGGGCTTCCTTGGCTGCTTCTTCCGGGATTTCTCCAAAGGCGGAAAGACCGGGGAATTCTTCTATGGTGGCAATATAGCCTTGATCCTCATCGCTCCAGAATAAATAAATCGAACACTTAAACATGGCCATTTCTCCATCTTTTCGATGAAATCGAGCAATCGTTTTATTCGATAAGAAAGCGCGTTAATTGGGGGTCAGATCGATTTTAAATGTTGACATTATAATAGAATTCTGTGAGTTAGCTTGTCAATATTTAAGATTTGACCCTACACATATCTGACCCTACACATATCGTTATTTTCCGGGATGGATTTAATGGCCGCAGAAGATCTGAAAACCGGAACGCCTCCAGGAAATCCTACTCTCTACTCATGGTTCAGCCAAGTTGGCTGAGGGTCTTGAGATAGAATTATTCGATCTTCCTGTTAGGTCCCCCTATTAATTGATTTCCAATTTATAGCACCTGAAAACAGATGGTATCGGCCGAATTACAAAAACTTTAGTCCATGATTATGGTTATCGGGAATTACTTTGTACATAACCATGGTTATCCGGGATTGAATGTGTTAAAATACTTGTTAAAATACTTCTCAAAAAAAAGAGAAAGGTGTACCATGACCGTCTACGAAGAAATTAAAAAAATGATAATAATAGTGTTGGCCTTGGACAAAGAAGCCGTTGTACCCGAAGCCCACCTGCAAGACGACCTGGGGGCCGACTCCCTGGGGCTTCTGGCTTTAGCCGAAGCAATTGATACTCGATTCGGCATAGAGCTACAAAGTGATGACCTGGTGGATATCCCCAATGTGGGTGAATTTGTGAAATTGGTGGAGTCGAAAATCGCCCTGAAGTCTTAGCCTGTTATCCTTGAGGCATCAATATTGTTTCCGCCAACGTAGCCTGGATGGTGAAAGGAAGATTGCGCTTGCCTTATAGCCCCAGTCAATTGACATTCATGGTCACTCATATCCCTCGTGAAAATTTTTGGAAGGAGGCCGAACATGGATTATCCTAAGATTACCAAAATGCCCTTGGAGCAATTCGCCGTCAAGCCTAATCTTCAGGACTATCATAAGCTGGTCGAGCAATTCAGTTGGGATAAGGTCTCTTCCGAACTGGACTGGTTCGACAGGGAACATATCAACATTGCCCACGTGGCTATCGACTCACACTTGAAGACTAACCGAAGGAATAAAAAGGCCCTTATATGGGAAAGCAAGAAAGGCGAGATAGAGGAGTATATGTTCCAGGATCTAGCCCATCTGAGCAATAAATTCGCCAATGTTCTTGTCAACGAGTTCGGTCTTCAGAAGGGAGACCGAGTCTTCTTTTTCCTGGAACGAATCCCGGAAATATTTATCGGCATTCTTGGAACGCTAAAGGCCGGCGGCGTAATCGGGCCACTCTTTTCAGCCTTCGGCCCGGATGCGGTCAAGGATCGTGTGGCGGATAGCGAGGCAAAGATATTGGTTACCAGTCCCTCTCTCAAAAAGAAGATCGTGGAGATTTTTCCTGAGCTTCCCGCCCTTAATCACATCATCCTGGTCCATCGGGGAGAAGGAAAGACGGATTTCACTGATCCTAAAGATGGATCCTATGACGAAGTAATGGCCCGAGCATCCGATTCTTTCGATGTCGTGAAGACTCACGAAGAAGACTACGCGATTATGCACTATACTTCAGGCACGACAGGAAAACCAAAGGGCGCTGTCCATGTTCATGGAGCTGTGGTGGGCCATTATGCCACGGCGAAGTATGTCCTGGACCTTCAAGAGGAGGACATCTACTGGTGCACCGCAGACCCCGGCTGGGTTACCGGGACATCCTACGGGATGTTTGGCCCCTGGTCGAATGGAGCTACCCAGGTTGTTTATGAGGGAGGATTCAGTGCCAAACACTGGTACAGCTTCCTTGAACGAAAGAAGGTAACCATTTG
>JACQYK010000353.1 GCA_016208255.1 Deltaproteobacteria bacterium
GGCGCCAGACGAATACGGGCACCGTTGGCACCGCCGCGCTTGTCGGAGCCGCGGAAGGTAGAGGCCGACGCCCAGGCAGTCGACACCAGTTGGGATACGGACAGCCCCGAAGCCAGGATCTTGCCCTTGAGGGAGGCTATGTCCTGTTCATCAATCAACTGGTGATTGACCGTGGGGATGGGGTCTTGCCAGATAAGCTCTTCGGCAGGAACCTCCGGGCCGAGATAGCGGGCGCGCGGACCCATGTCGCGGTGGGTCAGCTTGAACCAGGCACGGGCGAAGGCGTCTGCCAACTGGTCCGGGTTCTCGTAGAAGCGCCTTGAAATCTTTTCGTAGGCGGGGTCGAACCTCAAGGAAAGGTCCGTGGTCAGCATGCCTGGCGCGTGACGCTTCGACGGGTCGTGGGCATCCGGAACCGTGCCGGCGCCGGCGCCGCCCTTCGGTTGCCATTGATATGCACCGGCCGGGCTTTTGGTCAGTTCCCATTCATAGCTGAACAGGTTCTTGAAGAAGTTGCTGCTCCACTTCGTTGGCGTGGCGGTCCAGGTGACCTCCAGGCCACTGGTGATCGTATCGCCGCCTTTGCCGCTGCCGAAGCTGCTCTTCCAACCGAGGCCTTGCTCCTCGATACCGGCCGCTTCGGGCTCAGGCCCCACATGAGAAGCAGGGCCGGCGCCGTGGGTTTTACCGAAGGCGTGACCGCCGGCGATGAGCGCAACCGTCTCTTCGTCGTTCATGGACATGCGGGCGAAAATCTCGCGGATATCCCTGGCCGCCGCGATCGGATCCGGGTTGCCGTTCGGGCCTTCCGGATTGACGTAGATCAGCCCCATCTGCACGGCAGCGAGCGGATTTTCGAGATCCCGGTCGCCGGAGTAGCGTCTATCACCCAGCCACTGGTCCTCAGAGCCCCAATAGACGTCTTGATCCGGCTCCCAGACGTCCTCGCGACCGCCTCCGAAACCGAAGGTTTTGAAGCCCATTGTTTCCAGGGCGACGTTGCCCGCAAGAATCATAAGGTCGGCCCATGAGATTTTCCGGCCAAACTTCTGCTTGATCGGCCAAAGCAGGCGACGCGCCTTGTCCAGACTGACGTTGTCCGGCCAACTGTTGAGCGGCGCGAAGCGCTGCTGGCCCCTGCCGCCGCCGCCGCGGCCGTCACCGGCGCGGTAGGTGCCGGCGCTGTGCCAGGCCATGCGAATGAACAAAGGGCCGTAGTGGCCGAAGTCCGCCGGCCACCAGTCCTGAGAGTCGGTCATCAGCGCCGCTAGATCTTGCTTCACAGCCGACAGGTCCAGGCTCTTGAACTCTTCGGCGTAGTTGAAGTCCTCGCCCATCGGGTTGGATTTGGAGGAATGCTGGTGCAGGATCTCGATCTTCAACCGGTTCGGCCACCAGTCTCGGTTCGACGTGCCTCTGCCGGTTGCTTGTTTGTTTGCGTCGCCCGTTACCGGGGACTTGCTGTCTTCATTCATAATGTTCACTCCTTTCGTTGTGGGGGGTAACAAGGAAGCTTTTGCCCTTCAATTTGGTGAGCATTCCTTCCAGGCGGTTTATTCCATTCGTTTTAGATTTAGCTGATTTTACCATAACCGGTTTTCGGGGGGTACTATTTAATGAGAATTATTCATTTTTAAGATATTTTAGCAAAAAATAACTTTGTCAAGAAAGAAACCCTGTAGACCCCGGATCGTTTCCTTTATTCGGGTATGATCAGGCCGGTTTGGGTTGCAGGAATTGGGATCGCTTTGAATTTCTCCGCCGAGACCGGGGAACTGATCTTTGAAGATTGCCGGGAGCCGGCCAAAAAATGATTAACGGTCCTGGGTTCGGTTGTTGACATCGCTGATACTTGTAAAAATGGCTTGATCAATCAGCCTAAGGGCTTCGGAATCGGAGAGCGTTTTTGTAAAATACGGTTGATCACTCTTCAGTAAAAATTGGATAAAATTATAATTGACAAAAAGTATATTATATTCTATTTTTAACTTCAAAGACTGTCAAGGATAAATGTAAATTGAAAAAATACGACCTTTCCGTCATTCGAAATTTGCGCCGGAAAATGAATATTACGGCTGAAGAACTGGCCGAAAAGGCAGGGATTACCAGGGCCACGGTAGCCAAACTTGAAAAGGGGCAAGGAAACCCCACCATTGAGACCCTGGATGCCCTGAGCCAGGTTTTTCAACTTTCGGCAGGTGAATTGATCCGGTTGGCGGAGGTATCCCAATGTGAGATGGCCGGAACGCGACGTTTTAAGGCCAAAGGGTTTGAAGGGTCCCATATTCAATTGCCCGGTTTTGAGATCTATCATTTCCGGGCTAAGGCCGGACAGAGGAAGGATTCCGATCCCCGGTTTCATCAGAACACGGCCGAGGTCTGCTTGGTTCTTTCCGGAAAAATTAAAGCAATCATCAGAGGGCATTCCTACGAATTAGGGCCGGATATGGCCCTGCGATTCAAGGCCCTTCATGAGCATTACTTCGATATTATCGAAGATGCCGAATTTCTTCTGATACATCACAGTTGGATATAATCGAAATATTTTTAGGCCATAGAGAAAGTACAGGCAGAAAAAAAGGAGGACAATTATGGAGAAGGCAGCGATTTTCGATGAAATATATAGGGGGTATCTGAATGAGATAGCCAATTTGGATTTAACCTGGACCAAAGATAACCTTGGCTTGATACTGGAGAAGGGAGAGACCATTATCCCTTTTTATGGAACTCCTTATCGTATTTCAGCTCAAGGAATTGTTGATCAACAGGGGGACCGGCCACCCCACTCAATTTGTGTTATTCTTTGCAAATATCTGCTCCTATGCCCTGAAAAAGAGCCGGCCGGATCCGATTGGGTCAGTTACAAGGAATTTAAGGAGGGGGCACCTTTTTTCGGAGGATTTCTGAATAACGCCGAAAAGCCGATCAGCCGGACTTTTTCAGGACGTCTTTCGGATCTTCGGCAAGCCTCGGTCGAATTAGGCGGGCGTCCTTTGGAAACGGCTATTTCCGCCGATCTTGTTTTGCGATTTGAGGCCTTGCCCAAGGTCCCTGTTTTGATAGTATTTAATGATCAGGATGATGATTTTCCGGCCCATTGTTCCCTGTTATTTGAAAGACGTGCCGAGAAATATTTAGATATGGAGTGCCTGGCTATGGTCGGCTGGGTCCTGACCGATAGGTTGTGCAGGCATTTCAAACCGTAATGCCTTCTGATATTTCTCTTGCCAAGAATGTAACATTAGTTAAACCTGGAGATAAGATTATGAAAACATTACTCCTCTATTTTTCACAAACCGGGAATACCGAAAAAGTTGCCAAATCCATTCAAGATGGCATAAGGGATGCAGAAGGTCTTTGCGACCTTATTGTATTAAAGGAATTCGATCCGGCCCTGTTGGCCGAATATGATTTAGTCGGCCTTGGTTCCCCCGTGTTTTATTATAAAGAGCCTTTTAACGTACAAGATTTCATAGAAGGGCTTCCTGAGTTGAATGGGCAGCATTGGTTTGTCTTTTGTACCCATGGCAATGTGATCGGAAACTTTTTCCCCTCGATCATTGAAAAATTGAAAAAAAAGGGGGCCCTCGTCATAGGGTTTCATAATTCCTATGCCAATATTACGTTACCGTTTTATCCAAGGCCAAGTTATACTTCTGGGCATCCGGATTTAATCGATTTGGAACAGGCCAGGGCCTTCGGAAGAAAGATCGGGAAACTCAGTCCGCAAATCAAAAATCAGGAAAGTGAACTTATTGATCTTTCCTGTCCCGTATCCTCAGAAGAATGGAACCAGGACAGCCGAATGTTGACCCGAGAAACTCTGGAAAAGATATTGCCGAAACTCAGCATCAACCCGGAGACCTGTATCCAATGCCGTGAATGCGAAGAAAATTGTCCGGTTCATGGAATAGATATTGAAGAGGATCCCCCTCGAATCCAAACTCCCTGTATCTATTGCTGGCATTGTGTAAATATCTGCCCGACCCTTTCCATCGAAGCCGACTGGGAACCCCTGGTTCGTATGGCCCCGGCAAATTATTCCCGGTATAAAAAAGAATTGGATGAGGTCACCGAGCGAGGTGAATTCCGGTGGTTGATTGACCCTGAACTGATTGACCTGAACGACCCTTTTTATAAACAACGACAACGAGAAACCAAAACAAAGAAGTAGGCCTTATCAGCCGAGTGAAAGGGGGTTTGGAAGTGGAATTCGGGTTTGGATATAATCGGGCCCAAAATGCCTGGGACAAGGACGGAAAGTCCCAACCCCGGGGTTTGAGAGAGGGACAAACCGTGGGGTTGACCCGTTCTAACTTCCCCCCGGATCAGGCCTTCAATAAAAAGGATGCTTCAGCAGCCGTCAAATACGCAGAAAAAATTCTCAGTCTGGTTAAGGAATATATGGGTTAACCTCCATCAAGATTTTTCATTGATAAAATCTATTTTTTTCTTAAGAGAGTTCCATTCGCTAAAGGAGAATCAATGCAATTCGAACGCATCAAAAAAGAGACCGTCATCCTCAATCCCCAGAAGGATATGGCCGAGCGGCGTATTCCCAGTGAGATCCGTATTGACCCCCTGACCGGCCGCACGGCCCGGATCTGCCATTTCATGGAACTTCACTGGGAGAAGCCCGATTTTCAGGCCCTGATCGCCGGAACCGAATCCTGGTGTCCCTTTTGTGGAGAAAGGGTGCTGACCGTCACCCCTTGTTTCCCCAAGGATCTTATCCCTGAAGGCCGGCTGCGAAAAGACGATATGGTTCTTTTCCCCAACATCGCCCCTTATGACAGTCTCGGGGCCGTGGCCACTTTCGGCGCCCGTCACTACCTCCCCATGACGGACTTCCAGCCGGAGAAAATCGCCTCAGCCTTCAGCTTCGCCCAGGACTTTTTCCGGCGTATCGAAGCCACCGGCCACCCGGAATCCGTGTATCATCTCATTAACTGGAACCATATGCCGCCGGCCGGAAGCTCCCTCATTCATCCCCATCTGCAGGTCTTTTGCACTTCTTCCGCCCCCAACCTGATGCGGCAGGAACTGGAAGCCTCCAAGAAATATCTGGAACATCACCAGTCCAGCTTCTGGGAGGATCTGGTGGCGGATGAGAAGCAGTCAAACGAACGCTATCTGGGATCCATCGGCCGGTCGCACTGGATGACGGCCTTCGCTCCCTTGGGGGTGGCCGGGGACGTGCTGGCTGTTGTGGAAGATGCCCGATGCGTATTGGATCTCAATAACCAGGATCTTATGGACCTGGCTACCGGCCTGGTGAAGGTCATGGGCGAATACGACCGGATGGGAATCTACAGCTTCAACATGAATTTTTTTACCGGGACAAAAAATGATGACCACTTCCGCTTTCACCTGCTTTTTTCCCCCCGGACCTTTTTTAATCAAAGGCTGGGAACGCCGGATATCGGCGCCATCCGCAACCTGTATAACGAAACCTTGTGCATGGCCTTTCCGGAGGAGATCAATACCTTGCTGAAGCAAGGCTTTTAGGCTTTTCCCTCCCCCTTTTTTAATCGCTTTTCCCTATCCCAGGAGTTTATCCTATCAATATTTCCTATTTGCTATATAGGTGGAAATACCTTATTTTCGTAGAGTTGTTTAAATGAGAATAAGTTTCATGTTTAGAATAAAGAATCTAAAAAGCAATATTTTACCGCTCCTCTCCTGGCTTTCCCTATTAACCCGCCTGGGTCTGGGGATCGTTTTCATTTATGCCGGCGCCGTCAAACTGTCGGACCCCAAGGCCTTCGCCCGGATCATCTCCCAATACGACCTGTTACCCTCTGCTTTATTGCCGGTGGCGGCCATAGGGCTCCCCGTCCTGGAACTCCTGGCCGGAATAGGCATTATTCTGGATATTCGAGGGAGTTTAAGCCTGATTTTCTCCCTGTTGATCTTTTTCGCGATTGTTCTCTGGTATGGCGTATTAAAAGGGCTGGAGGTAGATTGCGGATGTTTTTCGGCAGAGGACTTAAAGAGTCAGGCCGGTCTGTGGCAGGCCTTCTACCGGGACCTGATCATGATCGGCGCCGCCTTACTTTTGTATATTTCCCGTTGGTTTCAATGGAAAGGAAGAATCCCTTTACTGTTACGGGCGAACCTAAAAATTATAGTCTGAATAAAGGAGGAAGGAAAAAGATGTTAACCAAAAAAATCGGCTTGATGTGTTTAATGGCTGGAATTCTCACCTTGACTTTTTCGGCCAATGTTCTGGCCGCCTGGGGGGGCAAAGAATTGGAAACGGAAAAGATCGCGGTGAATTTTGCCAGAGAGGTGGCCCGCGGGAGCTATAAGTTTGTCTCCACCGAAGAGCTCAAGGGATGGATCGACCAGAAAAAAGACATGATCATTGTCGATACCATGCCTTATGAGGACAGCTATAAGAAACAGCATGTGCCCGGAGCGGTTCAAATCGAATTTCCCATTCCTGAAATGACCCAGTTGGATGAAAAAAAGAAGGCCGATTTGGAAAAACTGCTGGGACCCAATAAAGACCGGTTGATCGTTTTTTATTGTGGTTTCACCAAATGCACCCGAAGCCACAACGGGGCCATGTGGGCCGTCAGGCTGGGCTACAGGAATGTCAACCGGCATCCGGGCGGGATAAAAGCCTGGAAAGAGGCCGATTACCCGGTGGCAAAAGTAAAATAGAATAAAACCAATGTCTCCTTGCGTTCTCCTACCGGCTTTTATTAATCCGATTCAACTCAGGTGGAGGGGAAAAAGGTCTACGCCCTCTGATGCCCTGTGGGAAAAGTGAATTCAGATCTGGATATCCATGTGGATTCCTAACTCTAATATTATATAAAGATGACCTGGCATATCCATCGCGAAAAACGATTTGATAAGGAATTGAAACTTTTGCAATCCCAAGGAGAAAAGGCCCGTGTGGCGGCCAAAAGGGCCGAGGAAATCCTTGCCAAATTAACGCTAAAAGGCTGGACCGACTTGAAGCATGTAGCCAAGCTGGCCGATCAAGGGGAACATCGTTTGGACGGATGCCTCAAATATGCCATCGGCGGTGGTTTCCGTCTGATTTGTTTTAAGCGGGGGGAACACCTCTATTTTTCCTATATCGGCACCCATGACGATTGCCACCGCTGGTTGAATCGAAATAGAAGCCGCCATAATTGGGTAGGAAAAAGGGAGGCCGTCACAACGGTCGTCGAGAAAATTAAATCGGAAATGATACAAAATTTGGAAGTGGAGGAAGAAGAATCCGATTATGATGAACTGCTGATGGCTAAAATAGACGAAAATACTCTACGGAAAGTTTTTGAGGGTTTGGTACGTGGACAACGGAGAAGCTAACTCCAATAAATTAAAGAATCAAAGAAAACTCATTTCCGAAAAATGTACGGCCTGTTCTCTTTGCCTAAAGGATTGCGCCTTTTTGAGGAAATACGGCCATCCCAAAACGATCGCCGACAGCCATGATTCTAAAAAGGTCCAAGAGTCCGTCGCCTTTGAGTGCAGCCTCTGTGGCCTTTGCCAAGAGGTTTGTCCGGAGGGAATTGATCCGGGTCAGATGTTTCTGGAAATGCGTCGGGAAGCGGTGTTCCTGGGACAAAGGGCATTTTCGGAACACCGACCTTTGTTGAAATATGAAAAACGGGGAATCTCCAAAAGATACACCTGGTACGGCTTCCCCAGGGGATGTCAGACGATATTGTTTCCCGGTTGTGCTTTGTCGGGAAACAGACCGGCGACGGTTTTTAAGCTTTATGAACATTTGATTAAAAGGTTCCCTGATTTGGGGGTTGTCCTGGACTGTTGTACCAAGCCTTCCCATGACCTGGGGCGAGAGGAATATTTTCATTCCCTATTCCAGGAGATGCGGGAGTATCTGCTGGGCCAGGGTATTAAAACCGTCCTGGTGGCTTGCCCGAACTGTTATAAAATATTTAAGGAATACGGCGCTCCCTTGCAGGTAAAAACAGTATATGAATTTCTGGCCGAAGACAAGAATAGGGAGAGAAAAGGAATCCAGGGATCCGTCACCGTCCATGATCCCTGTGTGACCCGTTTTGAAAAAGCCATCCAGGATGCCGTCAGAAATCTGATCCAAAGCCAAGGGTTGTCCATTGAAGAAATGGAACACCACAGGACCAAGACCCTCTGCTGCGGTGAAGGGGGGGCGGTCGGTTTAATCGCTCCGGAATTGGCTGGAAGTTGGGGCAATAAAATAAAACCGGAGACCCGGGGAAAACGAATCCTTACCTATTGCGCCGGATGTGTTAATTTGTTAAATCGAAGAACTCCCACTGATCATGTCCTGGATTTTTTCTTTGAACCGGAGGCCACCCTTTCCGGAAGGATTAAAGGGTCCAAGGCCCCGATCACCTATTGGAATAGAATTCGATTGAAGAAGCAATTTCAAAAAATGGTCCCTGCCCTGGTGACCAGGGAAAGGACTTTTTAAAGAGAAAAAGATTCTTGAGTTTTATTGGGAAATAGCAAAGAAACAAACTATGATTTCTTTCATCCTGCCTGTGTCCGACTCCTAATAGGTTAAGGGCGGCGATCTCCGCCTCCAAAACCAGAAAAATCAATTGATTCTGCTTTATTCAAGGGCTGGTCTTGATTAATAAATTCGACGTCTTTATTCGAATTCAGGTCGTTCCCGTGGATATCCTGCTGGCCCAGGAGATCACCCGCCTTTTTACTCGAAAGCGTCCTTTGGGAAGGGATTTTTATGATATCATCTTTCTAATGGCCAAGACGAAACCCAATTTCGATTATATCCAAGTAAAAACAGGCCTGGCGACCCCGGGAAAAATTAAAAAACAGATTCTTCTTTTAGGTAAAGGGCTTGATTTCAAGCGGCTCTCCAGGGATGTGGCCCCTTTTCTGATGAATAAGAATGATGCCGAGAAAATACAGGCCTTTCCAGAATACATCCGAACAGTCGATTTTTAAAATGATAATAACGGTTGTTAAGAAATTATTCGTCATTTATAATGGTT
The DNA here is from genome assembly GCA_016208255.1 of Deltaproteobacteria bacterium. GTDB lineage: Bacteria > Desulfobacterota > RBG-13-43-22 > RBG-13-43-22 > RBG-13-43-22 > RBG-13-43-22. The sequence goes on from JACQYK010000353.1 coordinate 8,985, forward strand.
TTATTTGAATCAGGAAAGGTAATAGCTCAAAATAACCATTGGTAAATATTTATATTCTCAGGAGGATATTTATTTCGGGGAGTTATACGGAAAAATTTTAGAATAAGTGATTGTCAATAAATTAACTTTACAAATAACTTTAGAACCTGGATCGAATAGCATAGTTCCATTCCCCATGAAAATTGTCGGGAACGATATTAATTGTGGCCATTTCGGTGTCACTGACTTTTCGATCGGTACGATATTTACGGCGATCAAGCCGGCAAACAACAGCTAAGCCCTTGGCCGTAGTTGTCTTGGCAATTAACTGGACTATTGTTTCATAGTCCCGCAATGGTTCCCCGCGCCAGTTGGAGGAGATAAACGAAAAAAGTCGGTGCTCCACTTTGTTCCATTTGCTTGTTCCCGGCGGGAAGTGACAAACCGCTATAGCCAAACGGATCTCATCCGCCATCTTTTGTAATTCAAATTTCCAAAGGCGGATCCGATAACCATTGCTGCCCCCGCTATCGGCGGTAATCAGTATTTCGGTCGCTTGAGGATATAACCGTCGCCCCTCGTGTCGCCACCAACCTCGGATAGAGGCCACCGCAAAGGCAGCGGTGTCATGGTCGGTACCGACGTTAACGAAGCCCCGGTTCAATCCCAGGTCATAGATGCCATAGGGATAGGCCCGAGGTAGGGCAAGGTGCGGAAAGTCATGCCCTTGAACTTGTTCCGCCTCCTTCACTTTTCGCCATTGTCGCCCTTTGTTTTCGAAGTTACCAATCAGCTCTTTCTTCTTGGTATCGACGGATATGACGGGGTTCTTTGAAACCATCATTCTGCGAACTTTGTTGTTGATATGCCGGAACTGCTCGTCTCGATCGGGATGGTCATCACCCTCTTCGGTCTTCCGATTGCCTTGCAGGCTGTAATTCATAGAACGCAGTATTTGAGCCACTTTTTCATGACTGATCGGGTGGTCTTCATGAGCCAGTTCCCTGGCGAGCGTCCGGGTACTTTTGCAGGTCCAGCGTAAGGGTGATTCCGGATCTCCCCTGGTTAACGGTTCCACCAAGGCTTCCAATATCTCGGGCAAACCCGGGTCAGCCGCTAGCAGACTGGGTCGGCCGGCGCCTTCCCGTCGTACCCGAGTAACCGGCACCGTTTCGTCACCCAGTTCGCTTATGCCTTTCGTGATGGTGACGCGTGATAACCCGCTGGCACGACTGACCAGAGAAATGCCCCCGTGCCCCAGTTGTACCGCCTCGGCAGCTGCAATCATGCGGCGCGATTTTTCATTGAGATGAGGCCAAATTTGTGATAACTTTTCTCGCAAGCATGCTTCGGTTTCCATGCTCTAAACTATAGCAGTTTATTTATCAAATGTAAATTTTATTTATTGACGCGTCCTAACTTGTTGGCCTAACGGATACAAGAGAGGGAGAAAATGCAAAAAGGGAAGGCTATCAAAGCTCTTGCGAAGAAGGCGAAGAAAGGGTTCAGGGGTTATCCTTTGGCCACCGTCGCTCTGTATGGGCCTACCGACAAGAAGGCGACCAAACTGGTCGTCGGGATTGTTCACGAAGAGAACGCCGAGCCAGAAGAGATGAAGAAGTGGTACTCAGATGACGACGTAATGAAGGAGCTTGACGTTCTGGAAGAAGTCCGCGAGTTCATCAAAGAAAATGGTGCAAGGTCGGTTGCCATGGCTGATCGAATCATTGGTTGCCCTCACGAGGAGGGCATTGACTACCCGGAAGGTCAGGCGTGCCCGATGTGTCCTTTTTGGGTAGGCCGAGACCGCTGGACTGGAAGAATTGAGCATTGAGCAAAAGAAGAACACGGCCAATCAGCTAAATAAAGACGACGGGGTTATAACTCCGCGGTTTTGGCAAGCCGGTTGCCCCCCCGCCTTATCAAACTGTAACCATGGTACGTGGAGAGTGACATGGGAATCGCGCGTGCAATAAGTATTCGCCAGCCGTGGGTTGAACTGATTCTCCTTGGTAAGAAGAAGGCGGAATATCGGTCTCGCCCGACGAAGATTCGCGAGCGTGTCTACATTTACGCCAGTCGCACCGCCAGCTGATTGGCCACCTGCGTGGCGCCAAGTTGGCAAACAGCCTGGCGAGCTACCAACTGGTGCAATAGTTGGAACCATTGAGATCGTAGATTCCCAGTGGGATCATCGTGAGGGGTGCTATGCATATGCACTCAGGGATCCCAGACGCCTTGCCGCGCCGATGTATCCAAAGAATCAGGCACAACCTGGGTTCTGGCGCCCGCAGTTTTGAGTCGCATATCCTAACCTTTGGCGGGTGCCGACGCCAGAAGGAGTTGCCTATTTCCCACCACTCACCGTGGACGGCGCGGCGCAGCTTTTCGTTGGAGAGAGGTAAAGGATGAGGACTTCAAATCGTAAACGACTTTTTGGAGACAAAATAGCATTCAAGTCTCTTTCTTGCATGCCGGTTAATGAGCTCGGTGTTGTCTATCTTTTTGGAGTTCTTCATGATACTTTCGACTTTAAGATCGAGTCCATCCAATCAGGGTATCCCGACTGTTTAGCCAGAAGAAAAGTTGCTAATAATCGCTGGGAAGAAATCAGAATCGAATTCGAATATGACAGTCGTTCGTTCAAAATGCATGGGCACGATCCAGCGGATGTTGATGTCATCGTTTGCTGGACACATAACTGGAAGGAATGTCCGAAGAGGATTGAGGTTATTGAACTGTCATCGCTTCTTGGAGATGCGGAACAGATTGACAAGCAAATACAAAAGAAGACAATCCTCAACGAATGGCAATTGTTCGCTCAGCGGAAGCGTCTTGAGGGCTTGACATTTGCTGAAATCGCGGGGCTTTGGAAAAAGCGAAAAAGGGAAGAAGGTCCCAACAAGGCAAATCCAGCCGACGCCAAAAAGCCGCGCAGCTGACTTGCCACGTTAAATGAGAAAAGCGCATGATAGATCATTTCCCTTTTGATGTATTCATAAGTCACAATTCGAAAGACAAACCGCGGGTTCGGCCACTTGCGGAAAAATTGCGGGCCAATGGGTTACAAGTCTGGTTTGATGAATGGGCCATTAAGCCTGGCGACCAGGGAGGA
>JACQYK010000060.1 GCA_016208255.1 Deltaproteobacteria bacterium
TTCGCCTATCTCCTTACGGACATCTGCGCATGACTCGGGGCCGATGCGGCTGGCTTGGCCTTCATCGTATGGAACTTTCATCCACTACTTTCTGCCGGTCTCCCGGCGCTTCTGAGTCCGTGGCAAAAAAAGTATTTTTCAAATGCCTAAAGGGTTACAGAATCCGAAATCTAAATTCCGCAATCCGAAATCCGAAATTACGAGGGTTCTTCTATACCGAATTTTTTTAAAAATTTGGGATTCTTGCTCCAGTCCTTTTCCACCCGGACCCATAGCTCCAAAAAGACTTTGGCTCCCAAAAGGATTTCCATGTCCTCCCGGGCCTGCTGACCGATGGTTTTCAGCATTTTCCCTTGTTTCCCGATCAGGATTCCCTTCTGAGAAGCGCGTTCCACGTGGATCGTGGCCTGGATATCAATGATGGGTTTATCTTCTCTTTCTCTAAATGTTTCGATGGTCACGGCAACTCCATAAGGGACTTCCTGGGAGATCAGGCGAAATACCTTCTCCCGGATCAGTTCCCCCACCAGAAACCTTTCCGACAGGTCGGTCACCGTATCCTCCGGAAAATAGGGGGGGCCTTCCGGAAGAGTTTGGCTGATGCATTTCTCCAGCAAATCGAGTCCCTCTCCGGTCAAGGCGGATACCGGAATGATTTGCTGAAAAGGAAAGGAACGGGAAGCCTGGTCGATGATAGGGAGCAGGCTTCTTCGGTCAATCAGGTCGATCTTATTGATGGCCAGAAAAACAGGGGTCTGGGCCTTGCTCAACCGGAATAGAAGGTCCTCCGGAATCAGAGGATGAGCGGGAAAAGGTTCAACCAGCAGGATGATCAGGTTGACATCGGAGAGGGATTTGAAAGAAATCTGGATAATCGCCTTATTTAAAAGCCCTTTGGGTTCCAGGATACCGGGGGTGTCCAGGAAGATAAACTGGCCGCCCGGAATATGCTTGATGCCCAGGATACGGTTCCGGGTGGTCTGGGGACGGGAGGAAACAATGGATATTTTTTGCCCCAAGATGGTGTTGAGCAGGGTCGATTTTCCAACATTGGGCGCCCCGATCAGGGCGATAAATCCGGATTTAAAGGACATAAGATGTTTTTCTTTCCAAAAAATTAACCTAGATGGTTCAATCGTAGAAATTACCCCTCGATTTGTCAAATTATTTTAACCTTACAAAAAATACCTGATCGATTAAGGGATTTTCATTAAAAATATCATCGGGTGTGAACTAAAATTGATTTTTTTAAGAATTTTTATTTGACTACAATTCTATTTTGTGCTACTAAATTATTTGATAGGAAAAATTATAATCGGGAGACTAATCATGCAAGCAGTAAAGGTTTTACCTAAGGGGCAGATTACCTTACCCAAAAATGTCAGGAGGAGGTTAACCATCGAGGTAGGAGACACCCTGATTTTAGAAGAAAAAAAGGGGCAGGTCATCTTAAAGAAGGGGAAAACCATTTTCGATTATTTGGGCGTATTGCCCAACCTGGGAATGTCGGTGGAAAAAATAAGGGAAAAGGCCGTCCAGGAGGCGGCCAAGGAACATGAATAAAGTCTTTCTCGATACCAGTGTAATCCTTCGCCTCCTGATTAAAGATGACGATCTTAAGACCAGGGCCATCGTTCGTTTCATTAAAAACTCAAAGGATCAAAATTTGGTTTTATACCTTCTCCCGGTGGCCTTATTAGAAACCGTTTGGGTCCTGGAAAAGGTTTACGGGTTTGGGAAAACCGAAGTCAGGCAGGTAGTGGATGCTATCCTTAATACCCCGGAATTTAGAGTTGAAATGAGCGGCGTTTTTAAAAAAGCCATCCAAACCTACGAGGAAAAGAATATAAAATTTGCCGATGCTGTTATGGGACATTGGGGATTGGAAAAAGGGTATGCCACGGTCATTACTTACGATGAAAAAGATTTCAAGCGCATAGAGGGACTTGAAGTAAAAAAGCCTTAAATTCTTTTTAACCGGGAAAGAACAAAATGCGGGTTTTCATTCATTCCGGGGTCGCTTCCTTTTTATCAAGGGCCAGGCCTTGGTTGTTGCGGGCTGAAGTTGAGAACTGTTTGATCTGGAGCATCTGTGATCAGTTGCTTACTTCATTAAATGCTGTCCGGGATGTCTATTTAGCGACGGTAGAAGAGGGAGAAGCGGTGGCGGCCTGTGCCCTTAGAACGCCTCCAAATAAAGCGGTTATTACCAGAGGAAGTGAGCCTGCGCTCAAATGTCTGGTTGAAAGCCTGGGGGAGCGATACGAGACACTTCCTGCGGTGCTGGGCCCGGAGCCGGAGGTTAGACGATTTGCAGTAATGTGGGCTCAACATTTCGGATCCGTTATCCAACCTGGAATGAGACAGCGAATATATGAGGCGCGCCAGGTCCAGCCATTGCCATGGCAAGTCTCGGGTAGGATGCGTCAGGCCAACAACTCTGACCTTCCGATTCTCAGCCCGTGGATCGCTGCCTTAAATGAAGAAACACAGGTTACCCATGGGGCCAACCCGACCGTGATGGCGCGAGAACGAATCGCTCAGTCGCGTTTGTTTGTCTGGGAGGATGGGCCGGTAGTGTCGATGGCCGCCCAAGGGAGTCGGACGAACTCGGGCGCCCTTATCAACCTGGTTTATACGCCGCCAGGGCTTCGAGGCCGGGGATATGCCTCAGCCTGTGTAGCGGCGTTAACAAAGGAACTCCTGTCAAAAGATCATGCCTACTGCTGTCTCTTCACCGATCTCGAAAACCAGACATCCAACAGTATCTATCCACGGATTGGCTATCGACCTGTTTGTGATATGACTGATTATAATCTGGCTCCCGGCTAACTGATAAAAAAAATTAGACCCCAATGGCTCATTCCGGATCATCAATTCCCCTTCTCTTCACCGTATATCCTGATGATAGCTTTGCAGGGAGTGGATCTGGCCGTGGCCGCGGCGAAAGGCGGTGATCCCCCGGACAGCGGCTGTGGCTGCGGCCATGGTGGAGTTAATTTTCAATCCCACCTTTCCTGAGGAAAATAGCCTTTATTTTTGGCTCATCTCCAAAAGATTCGGCGATGAGCGAAGGGTTCAAGGGGTCAAGGGATCGCCTCTGAATCTTATCCAAGGATTTGTTTGATTTATTTAAAATTACCCAAGGGATAAATAAAAATAGAAGCCGAATTTATTGTTGACATTATAAGATCAAATCTCCTATATTCCATATCAAAATAAGGGTACCTATCCTTCAAACCATAGTAGAGATGGTACGATTTTATTGACTGTTGATAACCGGTGACCCCGGTGGATCACCAAAAATGATGAGGTGTTATATGGCTGATTTAGAGGAATTCAGAGCATCTGTTCGAAGTTGGCTGGAGGAAAACGCCCCTAAGTCTATTCGGGGCAAAGTGAGTGATCCCGCTCTGGCTTATTGGGGGGGGCGAAAAACCCCTTTGCCTTTTCCTGAAGCCAAAGTCTGGCTGGATATGATGGCTAAAAAGGGCTGGACCGTTCCTTTTTGGCCCAAAGAATACGGCGGCGGGGGGCTCAACAAAGAGGAAAACAAAATATTCAACCAGGAGATGGCCCGTTTGGAATTGCCGCCTCCGCTGACCGGATTCGGAATCACCATGATCGGACCTACAGTTCTGCAGTATGGAACCGAGGAGCAAAAAAAGAAGTATATCGGTGAAATTGTCCGGGGGGAAGTCCGCTGGTGCCAAGGGTACTCCGAACCGAACGCCGGATCGGATCTGGCCAATATCCAAACCAAGGCCGTGGTTGATGGGGATGATTATATCCTCAACGGCCAAAAGATATGGACCAGTTACGGGGATCTGGCGGATTGGATGTTTCTGCTGGTGCGAACCGATCCGGGCGTCAAAAAGCAGGTAGGCATTACCTTTTTACTGCTCGATATGGCCACCAAGGGGGTTGAGGTTCGACCCATTAAACTGATCAGCGGCAGCAGCCCTTTTTGCGAGGTGTTTTTTGAGGAGGTCAGGGTTCCGCAAAAGAATGTCCTGAGTCGGGTAAACGGCGGCTGGGAAGTGGCTAAGGCCCTGTTGGGTCATGAACGAACCATGATCGCCAATGCCTTTGGCGGCCGGGTTGCACCGGAAAAGGCTGAAAATCCAATGGATGCAGCCGCCCGAAAATACATTGGTCTCCGTGACGGCAAGGTCGCCGACCCGGTGATCCGGGACCGAATGTCCCAAAACCAGATGGATGAATCCTGTTTCCTGCTTACGGTTCAACGAAACAGCGATAATATAAAGGCCGGCCACCGGCCCGGTCCGGAAACCTCCATTTTCAAGGTTTATGGTACTGAATTGAACCAGAGGAGGATGGAAGTCATGCTTTCCATCCTGGGCCCGGAGTGCCTGGGCTGGGAGGGCGAAGGATTTGATCAAAAGGAGCTGGAGTTGTGCCGGGTTTGGCTCCGCTCCCGGGGAAATACGCTGGAAGGCGGCACTTCGGAAATTCAGTTAAACATTATTGCCAAGCAAGTGCTGGGGCTTCCTGACAAATAATAGGAGCGTCTCACTTGAGGAGTAAGGCGATCCTCAAACAGCACAGAAAAATAAAATCACTACAAAATTCTAAGAGTTCATTTCTCGGATTTTTAGTGTCAGAATTTAACAAACATAAAAATAGGAGATATTATCATGGAACTAGTTCTCAACGAAGAACAGACCATGCTGGACCAGACCGCCAAGAATTTTATAAAAGATAATTCTCCCATCTCCCGAATGCGAAAGCTTAGAGACGATGGGGATCCTCTCGGCTATTCCAAAGAAATGTGGAAGAAGATGGCCGAACTGGGGTGGACTTCCATTCTTTTTTCAGAAGAGGATGGTGGGATGGGTTTGGGCATGGCCGAAGTGGTTCTGGTGACCGAAGCCCTGGGAAGAGGATTGGCGCCGGAACCCTTCTTTTCAACCGTCATGTTGGCCGGACAGGCCTTATCGACCGAAGGGAGTCCGGAACTCAAGGAACAGTGGCTGGGCCCGATTATCGAGGGCGAAAAGGTTTTGGCCATGGCCTATCAGGAAAAAGGCGGCCGTTTTGATATTACCCGCATTAAAACAACAGCAAAAAAAACCGGAAGCAACTACCTTCTGAATGGAGAAAAAGCGCAGGTTCTTGACGGCTTCGGCGCCGATGCCATTATCGTCTCGGCCCGAACATCCGGTAAAGATAGTGACCTCGAAGGGATCACCCTCTTTCTGATCCCTGCCGGTACCCCCGGGATGACCGTTACCCGTCAATGGCGGTTGGATTCCCGGAATATCGCCCTGGTGCAACTGAAGGATGTGGAAGTGGCCGGGTCCAATATTGTCGGCACGGTTGAAAAAGGCGGGCCGTTGCTCAGCCGGGTTATCGATCAGGCCACGGTGGCCCTGTGTGGTGAAATGCTGGGTGGAATGAGTGCCGCCTTTGATCGCACCCTGGGTTATTTGAAAGAACGGGTTCAATTCGATGTGGTGATCGGCACCTTTCAGGCGCTTAAACATCGAGCGGCCAGGATGTTTATGGAGATCGAACTCTCCCGATCCGCAGTGATGGCTGCGGCCCGCGCCCTGGATGAGAATAATGCCAACCAGGAAATTCTAATCTCCACCGCCAAGGCCCGCTGCTCGGAGGCCTACATCCTGGTAACCAATGAAGCGGTACAGATGTTGGGCGGCATAGGAATGACCGATGAGGAGGATACCGGTTTCTTTATGAAGAGGGCCAGAGCGGCGGAAATGACCTTTGGCGATGCCGCTTTTCACCGAGATCGATTCGCCACTTTAAAGGGGTTTTGATCAAATATTAGACCAATTATTATAGAGAAGGTATCAAGGCGGAGGGACTTTTTCCAATTGAAGCAGGGCCTTTTCGGCCGCCTTTTGCTGGGCTTCTTTTTTGGTCTTCCCTTTTCCAACGGAAATAACCTTTCCCTGGATATTGACCTCCACGAAAAAGATTTTTTTATGATCCGGTCCTTCTTCCCGAAAGACTCTATAATCCGGGACTGTTTTCAGCATCCCCTGACAGTATTCCTGCAAAAGAGTTTTAAAATCTTGCCGGGAAAAGTCACGGTCCTTAATCTGAGATCGAAAAAGACGGTCAATAAAAGACAAGGCCGCATTAAAACCCCCGTCCCAATCCCAACTGCGAGGATAAGGAGGCCAGTTTTTTTTCATTAACCTGGCTGGCTCTAATTTTGGATAGATGGCCCTCGGGGAGATCAGGATATTGGTCCAAGAGCATGGTGCTGAGGGATAAATTTAATACGGCATCTCCCAGGAATTCCAGCCGTTCGTTGTGTTTCGCTTCCCAGCCCGGGTGTTCATTGACAAAAGATCGATGAGTCACGGCTTGTCTTAATAACGAGATATTATTAAAGAAATAAGCAAGGGAGTTTTGGAGAGACTCAAGATCTATGATTTTATTTTCTTCCACAGAAGAAAGCCTCCAAAGGGATCATGGGGGAAATATATCTTACTGACCAATATTTTTCAAGGGGCCTTAATAATTTTATTGACAAAAACAGGTTTTTAAACTATATATTACCTTTTTAATTTATGGAGTTATTAAGCAATGAAAAGCTACATACCAAAAAAGGATGAAATAAACCGGAACTGGTGTCTTTTTGATGCCGAGGGAAAAATTTTGGGCCGATTGGCCTCCGACGTGGCCCAGCGGCTGAGAGGGAAAAACAATCCCGGATTTGTCCCTTATGCCGACACCGGAGATTTTGTAGTGGTCGTCAATGTCGAAAAAGTTATTTTAACCGGAAAAAAGATGGACCAAAAGATCTACTACCATCATTCCGGATTCATCGGCGGTCTTAAATCCATTACCGCCAAAAAGTTAAAAGAGAAAAAACCTGAAGAACTCCTTCGTCAGGCGGTCAAGGGGATGTTGCCTAAAAACAGCCTTGGTCGAAAGTTAAACAAAAAATTAAAGGTTTATGTCGGGGCCACTCATCCCCATGAGGCCCAGCAACCGGTATTAATATCTTAAACAGCTCTTGAAAAAACACAGTAGGGGTGTTTTTTCGCGGTCTGCTTAAGAAATTGGAAGGGAACATGGCAGATAAAGAATTTTACGCGACAGGGAAAAGAAAACTGGCTATCGCTCGTACCTGGTTAAGACCCGGGGCAGGACAAATAACGATTAACGGTCGTCCCATAGACCGGTATTTCAGCCGGGAAACGGCCAAAATGGTAATTCTTCAACCTCTGGAACTGACCGAGACCATAGGTAAGTTTGATATCCTGGTCAATGTTACCGGCGGGGGCCTTTCCGGGCAAGCCGGGGCTATTAAACACGGAATCACCAAGGCTTTGCTGGTTTATGACCCTCAACTGCGGACGGTTTTGAAGAAGGCCGGTTTTATCACCCGTGATTCAAGGGTCAAAGAGCGGAAAAAATATGGTCAAAAAGGGGCCAGGGCGCGGTACCAGTATTCAAAACGTTAAGCCTTTATAAAAAATAGACGAACAAAAAAGGGAGGCCCTGAAAGCTTCCCTTTTTTTTTCCTTTCAGAACCAGAGAGACCCAAAAAACCAAACAGACCCCAAAACACCATGACCTTTTTGGAACGTAACATCCGACTTTTGATTGCTTATGATGGGACTCTGTATCAGGGCTGGCAAAGGCAAAAGGAAAGTCCGACCATTCAGGGGACCATTGAAAATATCCTGTTCAAAATAACCCAGCAGCCGGTTTCTCTAGTCGGAGCCGGAAGGACTGATTCCGGGGTCCATGCCTGGGGGCAGGTGGCCAGCTTCAAGACGGCTTCCTCAATGCCGACGGCGACCATTAAAGCGGCCCTAACCGCCTTATTGCCCAAGGACATTTTAATACGCCGGGTTGAAGAGGTTGAACCAACCTTTCACGCCCGATTTTCCAGCCGGGCTAAGGTCTATGACTATTTAATCTGCGATCATTCCCCAAACATTCCTTTTTTTCGTCACTATGTCTGGTTTTTACCTGAACCGGTTGATCTGGATTTGATAAAAAACGGTTTGTCCCTTTTGGCCGGGGAGCATGATTTTTCCAGTTTCCAATCACAGGGAAGCGAGGTTTCACACTCGGTGCGCACCCTTTATCAGGCTATCCTTCTTCCCGGACCCTGGGGTGGCTTCAAATTGAGGTTTATGGCCAATGGCTTTTTAAGGCACATGGTTCGAAATATGGTGGGGACTTTGATTCGGATCGGTTTTAGAAGGATCTCCATCAAAGAGCTGGAAGAGATCCTAAAGGCCAAAGACCGTTCGCAGGCGGGTGAAATGGCCCCGGCCCGGGGGCTATTTTTGCGGAAAGTCCTCTACAAGTAAAAGTGCAAGGTCAAGACATCGGGTTAAAACGGGGATTCGGTCCGCTTCGGTTTCCTTTAGAATCCAGAAGTCAGGAGTCAGAATCCGGAATAAAACAAGTTGAAAGGGGTGGCTCAGATCCAATTACCGGCCGATACAGTTTTTTTCGCAGGAGATTCCTATTTTGGGGAAGAAGGAGCCTTGACGGTCTCTTGAACCGTAGAATAAACAGCTTTAAAGGCTTCGTTAAAACCGGTTAAGGGCAAACGCCCGATCTCAATATATTTGATCACGATTTCCTTGGTCACTTTTAAGACCATTTCCTCTTCAGGTTTCATACCCATCAAACCTCCGGTTATTATATCGGGGCTTCCGGCTTTTTCATGGGTACCCCCAATATATAGTAGAAAGCGGCTGCTCCGACGAGCTTGTCAGTAGCCCATTCTCGCAGCCGCTATAATCATTATAAATAGAGCTAACGTATTGTTATATAAATTTTATTCCAAGTTAAAGAATGCTAAAAAGTCTGATCCACAACATATTGGGGGTACCCA
>JACQYK010000069.1 GCA_016208255.1 Deltaproteobacteria bacterium
CGGCAACTTGAATCCCGGGCAGGATTTTTCCACGGCCTCGCTGGAGAAAACACTGCGGGCGGTTTTTAAAAGTGTGAAGGTCCATGCCGAGGAACAAGACGGGAACATATTTTTTGTCGCTTCAGACCGAAAGGAACTGGCTTTCTTTCGGGAACCGGACCTGAGCAACATTCATCCCGCTGTCGGCGGAAGGGTGGCGAACACCTTTTCGGGTGTGATCCAGGCCGACCTGAATCACGGACGGGTGTTGACCGATGATTTCAACCCGGTGGAATTTTATGACGCCGCTAACCGGGAAAAGCTTCGTCGGCAATGGGCGTCGATCATGACTCCCCGAAACGTTCGTTGAATCCACTCAGACAGGATTAACAGGATTAACATGATTTTTGCTCATTCTCCGGAAGAGCCTGAGCAATTACAATCCGCCTCCGGCGGAGGCCAATTCATCATTTCTGCCCTCAGGACGATTAGATTTGTGCCTTTCTTCCGGAAAGGCATAAGAATCCTGTAAATCCTGTCTAAAAAAGGTTTGGAATTTCAACAAGCTAAACAGATACTTTCAATGGCCTTCTATTACCAGGCCAGTTCCAATATTTCCTTCACCTCGGCCGGTCCATTGATCGGTCTGGGGTTCATCCGGACCGGCTGGTAAGCCATGGCCCGCTGGGCGATCTCTTCAAAATCCTCACGTTTAATACCTACCGAACGCAAGGATCCGGGCTGACCGAGGTTTCTGACCAGGTTGGCCACCAGATCCGCAGCCGGCTGCCGGGGAGCGCCCATGGCTTGGGAAAGGTCGGCCTGACGATCCGCATTAACCGCCGCATTCCAGCGTAAAACGGCCGGCAGCATGACACAGGAAGTATGACCGTGGGCCACGCCGTAGGTGGCACCGAGCACATACCCGATCCCGTGACTGGCGCCGGAACCGGCTCCGGCCGCCGAGGCAGCGATCGATTGCCACATGCCGAACTGGGCCTCGAGTCGTGGTCTGAGATCGTTAGGATCGGCCATGATCTTGGGCAGGGCCCGGGCCAGCAGGCGCAGCCCCTGCAGGGAGAGGGCCTCGGTGGCCGGATTGGCCAGGGGCGAGCAGTACGATTCCACGGCATGATCCACCGAGCGGATGGCGGTGGAGAATAACAGCCCGTTGGGGGTATACAGGGTGGCCGCCGGATCAAGGATAACAGAGCGGGGGACCAACAAACGATGGCTGAAGGACTGTTTGGCGTGGGTTTGGGTGTCGGTTACACCGGCCATGGAGGTGAATTCTGAGGCGGAAAGGGTGGTAGAAACGGTGATCAGGCGGATCGGATGGTCAGGAGGGTCGATTCGAAGTCTGATGCCGGCTTCCACGCCGGAGTGAAAAGGTTCCATGGCCTGGGTGCTTTCCAGTCCCAGCCACAGGCATATCAGTACGGCTTTGGAGGCGTCAATGACCGAGCCCCCGCCGACGGCCACCAATAAGTCCGCCCGAGTCTTACGGGCCGAGTAAGCCGCGGCGATAACATCTTGGCGCGGACTATGAGCCTGGATAGAGGTAAAGGTGCCGACGTGACGGGGGCCCAGTCCGGCTATGACCCGCTGGAGCGGGCCGTTTTCCAATTGACCCAAAGATCGGGTGGACAGAACAAAGACACGCTTGGCACCGTAACGGTCAGCCTCGTTGACAACGGCTTTTTCCGCCGGTTGACCGAAGATGATGGATTCCTGGGCCTGGACGGTGTAACGGCCGCTGGGCAGGCCTTGATAAGAGTCAGTCACTGGTTTCTCCTATTACGAAAAAACGTTAGGCGTTAAGCGTAAGGCGTAAAACGGATCCCTTTTTCCTGCAGGTCGGTGCCAGAAAGGAGGAATGAAGGAAAAAATCAGATTGGTTATTTCTTTCGGGCCATCAGTTCTTTGCTCAACTGACGGATATGCCCCATTTCCTCATTAATTATCTCATCCAGTCGGCTTCGGCCCAACTTTTCAGGCACCGCGTTGCGCATTCCCAGATAAAAAACAATAGAATCTTTTTCTGCGGTAATAGCCTCTTTCAGGATCTCCTCCAAAGAAGAGGTGTCGATTTTTTTTTCGAAAAAGACCCGGGTGTCCGCCAGGGCTTTTAAATATCCGGCCGCTTCCCCCTGGGGATCAAATACGGTGGAGGTTTTTTCCGAATCGTTTAATTGAGAACGCATTTGAGCAAAGGTCTTTTCATGTTCGTCTTCCATGCCGGCCAGGCGGAACAATAATTCACGGGCGGTTTGATCCTTCAGCGAAGCGGCGGCCTTTCGATAGAATTGGGCGCCGTTTCGTTCCAGTTGCTGGGCCATTTCAAAAATGTCGTCGGCGTTAAAATCATAGATCATGATTGAATTTCCTTTCTGGGCCTTCTTGAATTTCGGGTGGTAATGATTCGCGGCTCGCGGTCAGGGGATTGAGCCAATGGATATTCGATGGATACCTTAATAAAAAGTATAAATGAAAAATTGAGAGGGTCAAGGAGAAAATAGGGGGAAGGCAACTCTTGTGGCCGAAACAAAGAGAATTGTATTCCATTTTAAATAAAACGGGCTTAGAATATTTCCGGTTTATCCGGCTCTCCGGGTTTGCCGGGAAAAGGAAGGGAAAGCCGGGGAATAAACGAATCGTAACTCTTTAGCTTGATGAAAAAATAATTATCAGCAGGATTGACGAATCCGTAAAAAGTCTTCAAAGCCGTCACCCCCGCGAAGCCTGCCCCCGAATGTCTTTAGCGGGGGGCGGGGGTCCAGAAGTAGTTGAGTTTCCTGGATTCCCGCTTCCGCTCGACCTCCTTCGGAGGTCTCTTAATGCAGGTCGGTGAAACCGACCGACCGGAATGACGAATTCGGGCTTCCGGCGGAAACTGATGACCCTGTCCGTCAGGTGATTCGGATTGTGCTTTTCCCTGCCTGCCAGCAGGTGGAAAGGCCCAAAAATCAAAAAAAACCTGTAAATCCTGTCTAAACTAGTATTTGAATTTCAAAAAGCTAAACAGACAAATCGAATCTACCGCAAAGGAGGATTAACCCATGTATGATTTTTTGCTGACCCCGGAACAAAGGGATCTGAAAAGGGAGGCCAGACAATTCGTCCGGGAGGAGATAACCGGAGATTTTTTAAGACAAATGGATCGGAACGAAATCAAGTACCCGCGCGAATTTGTGGAAAAACTGGCCCGGCGTGGCCTGAGGGGCATTCGTTTCCCCCCCCAATACGGCGGACGGGGAATGAACTGGGTGGCGGAGGTGGCCGCCACGGAGGAAATCGGTTGTCTGGGAATGGCCCTGGGTTGTGCCTTCGTCATGCCCTCCATCGTGGGGGAAGCGCTTCATTTTTTTGGTAGCGAGGCCCAGAAAGAAAAATACCTGAAGCCTCTAATCGAAGGGCGGCTGGTCGCTGCCGAAGCCTTGACCGAACCCCGGGGCGGGTCCGATTTTTTCGGCGCCATGACCCGGGCGGAACTTAAAGGGGATCATTTCATCCTCAACGGAATGAAACGGTTTGTGGTCGGCGCGGAAGGGGCGGATTTTTTCCTGGTCTATTGCAAGACCAATTTCGATCCCCAGGCGCACAAGTACAATCGTTTGAGCCTGCTGATTGTGGATCGCGGTCCGGGGGTGGAAACGGAATATCTTTACGGTCTGATGGGCTGCCGGGGAGGGGGGACGGGACGGCTTGTTTTTAGGGACGTCAAAGTTCCTAAAGAGAATCTCATCGGAGAATTGCATGGGGGGGCCTTGTGCTTCAATCAGATGATGATCCCCGAACGTCTGACTTCGGCGGCCGGGTGCCTGGGAACCTGGGGGGCTCTCGATCTGGCGGTTCGCTATTCCGACAAACGCCGCGCCTTCGGAAAGGAAATTCGCAAATATCAGGCCGTGAGTTTCAAGGTGGCCGATTCCATAACCCAGCTTGACGCCGCGCGGGCCATGACCTTTTTGGCGGCCCGGGCGGTTGACGAAAATTATCCTCAGGTGCGGCGGCTGGTCAGCGAGGCCAAGCGCTTTGCCACGGAGGCCGCTTGGGAAGTGGTCAACAAGGCCATGCAGATCATGGGGGGGATCGGTTATACGGATGTTTATCCTGTTGAGCGGGCGGTTCGTGATACCCGTCTGGGAATGATCTGGACCGGGACCAGTGAAATTATGAATCTTTTGATTCAGCACGAATATTATGGCCAGGTCCTTGATCCGTCCTATGACCGCAGAAAAATGGAAAATGACGCCATGCATCCGGATGACACGGAATGGTGCCATACGGATGAGGACATGGAGCGGGTCTTCGGAGAGGGATTAGGTTAGCCAAGGTCTATCCGGAAAGGTCACTCTTCAGGGCCCGGATTTCTTTTGGGGTTAAAGGCCGGATTTCTCCCGGGGCCAGCCGGCCGAGGGATAACGGTCCCAAGGTAATCCGTTTGATGGCCATCAGCGGATGTCCGATAGCCGCGCACATGTTTTTGACCTGGTGTTTTTCCCCTTCCCGAATAGTAATCAAGAGCCAGGATCGGTCAAGCCCGGTCTTGACCATTTTCCATTCGGCCTGATGTTTTTTCCCGCTGGGAAGCCAGGTTCCGGTTTGCAGCCGCCGTAAGGAGTCGAGAGTGGGGATCCCCCGGACCTTGACCCGATAGGTCTTAGGGACCTGGAATTTGGGATGTAGCAGGGTTTGGGCCAGCTCCCCATCGTTGGTCAAGAGCATTAAGCCTTCGGCATCCCAGTCCAACCGGCCGACCGGAAAAATCCGTTCCTGGATCTGGGTCCGGGACCAATAATCGAAAATGGTCGGCCGGCCTTGAGGGTCTCTTAAGGTCGAAACGACCCCTTTGGGTTTATAAAAAAGATAATAGGCTTTGGATTCAGGGGAGGCGATACGCTTTCCGTCCACTTCTATTCGGTGATCGGAGGGGACCAGCTTGAGGCCGAGCTCGGTGACCACCCGGCCGTCAACAACCACCCGCCCGGTTCGGATTAAGTCTTCAGCCTTGCGTCGGGAGGCCAATCCGGAATGAGCCAGAATTCGCTGCAACCGCCAGGGAAGACTCCCGGCAGGTGACTCCCGGCGGGCGGCGGCTCGCGGCGGGAGATCGGCCTTTCGCCGGTTATCCGGTTTATTCCGTCTCGTTTTCACTTAAATCGGCGTGCAAGGCCTTGATCTCTTCCAGAGAAGGTAGAAAGGAGAGATTTTTTAATTCAAACAATTCCAAAAAACGCTGGGTGGTCCCGTAAAGAATCGGGCGGCCCGGTATTTCCTTGCGCCCTACAATACGGATTAAATTTTTTTCCAAAAGGGTGCGGACGATCCCGTCGACTTCCACCCCGCGCAACCGTTCCATATCTCCCCGGGTGACCGGCTGTTTATAGGCGATAATGGCCAGGGTTTCCAGAGAGGCTTTGCTGAGACGGGCGGGGCTTATCTTTTTCAGCCTTTTTATCCATTCGCTGAACCGGGGTTTGGTGCGAAACTGAAACCCATCGGCCACTTCCTGAATATAGAGGCCCCGTTCCGGGGTTTCATACTCCTTTAACAACTGGGTCAGGGCCGTTTCAATTTCCTTTGGCGGAAAACTGTCTCCCACGACTTCCAGGATCTTCTTCAGGCTCAGGGGAGCAGGGGAAACGAAAATCAAGGCTTCGAGCAGGGGTTTAATCTCGTTCATGGTTGCCTGTAAAAAATGTATTTTGTAACACTTTGACAACCTCGTAAAAAGTCAGATGGACCGTCACCCCCGCGAAGGCGGGGGTCCAGAACTTATTGAATTCCCTGGATTCCCGTTTTCACGGGAATGACGAATTCGGGCTTCCGGCGACTTTTTACGAGTTCATCACACTTTGATTGTTTGAAAAATAGTTTAAGTTAAATTGATACGTATTTTCATGTTACCTGTTAAGATATCGTTGCCGGGGGGAGAAAATCATAAATCAGGATATTTCCCCCCTGGATTTCCTGATAGATGACCACCTTTTGAAGACGGGCCAGTTCCAGCAGGGCCAGAAAGACGACGATGAGTTCCGCCCGGGTAAAATGGCCGGGAAATAATTCATCCAGAAGGAGGCGTCCCGCTTGTTTAAGTTTGGTCAGGATTTCTTCCATCTTGTTTTCAATGGGGATCAGGGGGCTGGGGAAATGGACGAAGGCATCCTCTTTCTTCTCCAGGAGTATCCTCCGCACCGCGTCCATCAGCTCGAAAATCCCCACCCGGATAAGCCCTTCTTCTTTTCCTTCCATTTCTTTAGCCAGGAAATCCCGGGTGAAGACATCCCGGTACAACAGCGGACGCTGGCCCAGTTGTTCAGCGGCCTCTTTCAATTGAAGGT
This sequence comes from Deltaproteobacteria bacterium, assembly GCA_016208255.1. GTDB lineage: Bacteria > Desulfobacterota > RBG-13-43-22 > RBG-13-43-22 > RBG-13-43-22 > RBG-13-43-22. The sequence continues at coordinate 6,324 of JACQYK010000069.1, forward strand.
ATTCGAGCAAGGGCCGGGTCAATTCCAAACGGGGGTCCTCCTCCTCTTCCTCCTCCGGAGGTCTGGGCAACAGCATCCGGGATTTAATATGGATCAAGGTGGCGGCCATAACCAGGAAGTTTCCGGCAACATTGATATTAAGGTCTTTCATCAGGTCCAGATATTCCAGATATTGGGCGGTGATAACGGCGATGGGAATATCGTAGATATCCATCTCGTTTTTCCGGATTAAATGGACCAGGAGGTCCATAGGCCCTTCAAAGATGTCGAGTTTAACGTTGTAGTCCATAAATAGTCGTTTAAATAATCCCTCATGACCACTGAGGGGGGGCGCCCAAAGCAAAAAATTAATCTCAGAATTCAAGGTGCCAAGGGGCCAAAGGTTCAAGTAAGAGGCCTGAAATATAAAACCCTAACGCCTAACGCTTTACGCCTCACGTGTTTTCGTGTCAAAATCCTATGGCCTTCCTGACTTCCTCCATGGTTTTTTGGGCAAAGGTCCGGGCCTTATCATTTCCGGCCTTAAGAATCGACTGGACTCTCCCGCTGTTTTGAAGCCAATAGTCCCGTTTCTCTTTAATCGGCCTGAGGGCCTCCAGGACCTGATCGATCAACCACTTTTTACAATCCACACAGCCGATCCCGGCCCGGGGACATTCCCGCTCTATCTCTTCGATACGCTCCTGAGGTGAATAGATTTTATGGAGGGGGAAAAGAACACAGACCTCAGGATTACCCGGATCTTTGCGGCGGGCCCTCTGGGGATCGGTCACCATCTGTGACAGTTTATGACGGATTTCCTCCAGGGAATCGGAAAGAAATAGGGCATTGTTGTAACTCTTGCTCATCTTTCGGCCATCCAGTCCCGGCAATTTGGGGGTTTCGGTCAGCAGGACCTCGGGGACGGGAAAGACTTCCCCATACAGGAAATTGAAGCGGCGGGCGATCTCCCGGGTCAATTCCACATGAGGGGCCTGATCGATCCCCACCGGTACGGCATGGGCCTTGTACATCATAATATCGGCGGCCTGCAGGACCGGGTAGCCGATAAAGCCATAGGTCCCGATTTCTTTGCTTTCCAGTTCCTGTTGCTGCTCCTTATAGGTCGGATTACGTTCCAGCCAGCTTAAGGGAGTGATCATGGACAGGATCAAATGGAGTTCGGCATGTTCTTTGATTTCCGATTGCAGAAAAAAGGTGCTGACCTCAGGGTCCAGACCGACACTGATCCAGTCAATAACCATATCCAGTATATTTTGGTGAATGGACTTGGGCTCTTTATATTCTGTGGTCAAGGCATGCCAGTCGGCAATAAAAAAAAAGCATTGATAATCCTTTTGTAATTCTTTCCAGTTCAGCAAGGCCCCGTGCAGATTGCCGAGGTGTAATTTTCCGGTGGGGCGCATCCCGCTTAAAATCCGTTTCCGTTCCATTAAAAAAACTCCTCTACGCAAACAATATGGGTCTAGGGTATAAGGTGCAAGGTGTAAGGTTTTTTCTGAAACCTCAAACCTTAAACCATTCTTTAAAGAAACATCGACCCCCCCAAAAATAAACTGACAAAAAAATAAATCAAAGGGGAAATCAACCAATCCAGAATATGGGTCACCAAAAGACCGATCAGAATAAAAAAGCCGTAAGGTTCGATTTTGCTGTATTGATAAGCGGCCTTAAAGGGCAACAGGCCGACCATGACCCTCCCGCCGTCCAGGGGGGGGATGGGTATGAGATTGAATATGGCCAGAGCGACATTGATCACCACGCCGTAACGCAACATGAGGATGAGAGGCTGGAGGATAAGACGGAGAAAAGGCCATTCCCAGAGCGGTTCGGCGGCCAATAACAGGCGGTGAAGAAGGGAAAATCCCAAGGCCAGGAGCAGATTGACCACCGCCCCGGCCAGGGCCACCCAAACCATGTCTTTTTTAGGATTCCTGAGGTTCCGGAAATTTACCGGTACCGGTTTGGCATAACCGAAAAGAAATGGGGCCTGGGTTACAATAAGAATTCCGGGGATCAGAATCGAACCGATGTGATCGATGTGGGAGATGGGATTAAGGGTCAAACGACCCATCAAGCGGGCGGTGGGATCTCCCAGCTTATTGGCCACCCACCCGTGGGCCACTTCATGCAAGATTACCCCCAAAAGGAGGGGAATGGCCATGATACTGATTTGTTGAATGACTGAACTCATGTTTTATTTCTTTTCCAAAGGTTGGGGTTGCGATTTTACCTCAATTGCCCCTTCGAATCCAGGAGACAAGGAGTCAGAATTTAGAATGAAACCATTGGTCTGTTTCATTAATAATTCGTAAAAGGTATCGGAGGCCCGTTTTCGTCATTCCCGTGAAGCTTGTCCCCGAAGGCATTAATCGGGGAACGGGAATCCAGGAATTTCAAATACCGCTGGACCCCCGCCTTCGCGGGGGTGACGGCGTAGGGAATTTTTTACAAATCCCTCATTATTGATCCCATTTTGAATTCTGAGCTTCTGGGTTCCGGGACACGCAATCAAACAGTTAGGGTTTGGTTTTCTTCCTGGGTCGAAAAATGTTTCTTAACATAGGCTATTTCATCCTCCCGGGTCAATACTTTTCCGTTGATTCGGGCTTCCAGGAGATCCTCCAGGATTGTTTTATAAAGCGGGCCGGGGACCAAACCCAGGTCTTTCAGTTCCCCACCCCCGATGGATATCCGGATGGATTTCAATTGGGTAAAGTAGAGCGAAATCGCTTTTCGGCCTGTTTCCTGAGTGGTCTTGGCCATCAGGAAAAGCAGGACTTCGTTGGGCAGGGGTGAAAGGAGGCCGTAAATCTCACTCCGGGAAAGTTTGGGATTTTTTTGAAGGGTCATCAAGACCTTTTCACCTTCATTCCGGCATAAGATCATGATCTCAAAGAGCTTTTTAGGCAATCCGAGGCGCTGGCGCAATTCCATTAATTGAGTAACAGGCTGGGCCAAGGCCAGGAAATAAATCATCCATTTTTCGTAGGTTTCATTGAGATACAGGAGATCAAACCAGGCCAGGACCGTTCGAATTTCATTAAAAAGAGCCTCTCCTTTGGGGGGCAGGGTCCATTCCGGATGGATGGCCTGGAGCAGTTTCAAATCAATCAGCCTTTTGATGACCGGAAGAGGGTTTTCTTCACTCAGGATCAACTGGAGTTCAGTGAAAATCCTTTTGGGGGCCAGCTTTTCGATACCGCCGATGCGGATCGCGTTCTCGATCAGATTGGCGGTTAATTTCCCGATCTTGAACCCGAACCGTTGTTCAAAACGAACGGCCCGAAAGGCCCGGGTCGGATCCTCGACAAAGCTCAAGTTATGAAGGACCCGGATAGACCGCTCTTTCAGATCTTTCTGGGCCCCGAAAAAATCGATCAGGATCCCGAAATGGCGGGGGTTGAGTTTTACGGCCAGAGTATTAATGGTGAAGTCGCGACGGTAGAGATCCATTTTAATAGAGCTGAGCTCCACCACCGGCAGGGCGGCCGGAGATTCATAATACTCGGAACGGGCGGTGGCCACATCCACTTTAAAGCCGTCGGGAAAAATGAGGACCGCTGTTTTAAATTTAGTATGATATCGGATGCGGGCCGGGAACCTTTTGGCGTATTCCTGGGCGAAGTTTATTCCGTCTCCTTCGACGACGATATCAATATCCAGATTTTCGAATTTCAGGAAGAGGTCGCGGATAAATCCGCCGACGGCATAAACGTTGTACCCGAGGTGATCGGCCACCTCCCCCAGGGATTTAAGCAGTTGGACAATCCGCCGGGGCAATCTTTCTTCCATCAGATAGCCGACATTCTTTTTACGTACAAAATGGGGGGCTTTACGGGAATCATAAAGAAACTCGGACATCGCCGGGCCGCTGATGAGGATATTAAGCAAATCGGTTCGGGTGATGACCCCCAAAACCTTTCCCTGTTTGACCACCGGCAGGATTCTTTGTTTGTTTTCGATGATGAATTCCTGGATTTGAAACAAACTGGCTTCCGGGTCGATGGTCGAAAATTCCGTGGTCATATATTCCCGGACCGGCAGATCCTTGAGACCGTGAAAAATGGCTTTTTCAATGACCTGGCGGGTTATCAGACCCAGCAGCTTTTCGTTTTCCATCACCAAAAGGACATTGATATTATAACGGGTCAGCAATTCGTTGGCATGTTCGATGGTTTCTCCGGGCTGAATGGATTTTACCGGAAAGGTCATCATGTCCTTGGCCTTACGCTGGGGATTGATCCGGCTCTTCAGCTGGGTCATCAGCTTTTCTTCCACCTGAACCAGGGTTTGATCCTTGATCGTGGCCGAGGCCGCAAAAGGGTGTCCCCCTCCGCCAAAGGCTAAAAGGATTTCCCCGACATTGATTTCCCGTATGCGGCTCCGGGCAACCAGATAGACCCGGTCTTCCATTCGGGCCAGGGCAAACAGACAATCGAGGTTTTCCATATCCATCATCTTGTGCACCAGAACGGCGAAATCTCCCACATAAGCGTCGATGGAGGCCTTGGCCACCACGATCTCCAGGTTGTTGATACGATGCCGGGTGGCCGATTCCAGCATCTGATTCAACAAGGAAATTTGTTCGGCGGTCAACTCCCGGGTCAGCATATCCGAGATCAGATTCAGGTTGGCCCCCTGCTCCAGAAGATAGGCGGCCGCCTGATAATCCTCAGGGGTGGTTGATCCGAAGGTAAAAGACCCGGTATCCTCATAAATACCAAGGGCCATCAGGGTGGCTTCGTCCGGCGTCAAAGGGATATTTTTTTCTTTTAAGAAACGGGTCATCAGGGTCATGGTCGCCCCCACCGGTTTAATCATTTCCAGGCTTCCCTTGATGTCGTTGGCGGCTGCGGGATGGTGGTCATAAATATGGATATCCAACCCGGGACGGTTTAATATTTCCGCAAATCGCCCGATGCGATCCGGCTGACGGGTATCCACCAGGATCAAACGACGGATCCGTTCCAGCGGTACCTGTTTTATCTTGGTAAAATTGTAGAGGTAGACCGTCGATTGGAGGAAAAAATTGCGCAAATTCTGTTCCTGTGACCCGGGAAAGACCAGCCAGGCCTCGGGATAGAGTTTTTTGGCGGCCATCATAGAGGCCAGACCGTCAAAATCGGTATTGAGGTGGGTGGTGATGACCTCGATACCGGTTTTTCCCAGGTTTTCGGAATGATCGGCTGCCGGGATGGATTCCATTAAAAATCAGGCTCGAGGGTGAAATCTCCGGTAAACCTCCCGGAGGTGTTCATGGGTGACCAGGGTGTAGATTTGAGTGGTGGAAATATCGGCATGACCGAGCATGGTCTGAATGGAACGGAGATCGGCCCCGCCTTCCAGCAGATGGGTGGCAAAGGTATGCCTCAGGGTATGAGGAGAGATCTTTTTCTGTATTCCGGCCTCCCGGCCGTAATGACGCAATATTTTCCAGAATCCCTGCCGGGACAGCCGGCCCCCCCGGTTGTTGATGAAAACCCAGGGGACCATTGATTTCTTAAGAAGGGGGGGACGTCCTTTTTCAAGATATTCATTCAGGGAACGGGAAGCCGCTTTTCCGACCGGGACCAAGCGCTCTTTGGAGCCTTTCCCCATAGTCCGTATAAGATGGGCCTCCAGTTCCAGCTGATTCAGGGTCAGGGAAATCAATTCAGAGACCCGCAAACCGGTGGCATAAAGGACTTCCAGCATAGCCGCATCCCTCAATCCCCGGGGTGATTCGGTTTTAGGCTGATGGATCAGCTTTTCCACTTCCAGTTCCGAGAGGGTTTTGGGCAAGGTCATTTTGGCTTTCGGGCCTTGCAAGGGGAGAGTCGGGTTGTCCTGGCGCAGGGATTCTTCCTGGAGGAATCGATAAAAAGATCTTAAAGCGGAGAGGATTCTGGCCTGGGTCCGGCTCGAGAGTTTTCGGGTCCGAAGAGTTCCCAGATATTCATAGAGAGTGTCGGATTGAGTCTGCAGAATATCCCTGATGCCTTGGGATTCCAAAAATCGAAAGTATTGGATCAAATCACGGCTGTAAGCCTCGAGAGTGTTTGGAGAAAGGCCTTTTTCAACCACCAAGAAATGTAAAAAACGGTCAAGAAGGATATCCAACATAACTGAAATATATCAGAACCTGAACGGTCTGTCAAGAAGAGAAGAAAATTCTGTTAGTTATGATGGGTTTTGATAAGACTTTTCTTTTTGATGTAAAAAGTACAAGGAAAGAAAAAGGAGCGGTCAAGGAGAAAAATAGGGCCAAAGGCAAGGGGATGGGGGGAGTGATCTTAGGAAGCCCCGGAGGTGTTTTCCCGGGAAAATGGAAAGAAAAAATGCCTGTTGAACGTTGGGGACAAGTGTTGAGTACAGAAAAATTTCAAATAGCTTGGGATAAGTTTTTGATTGATCTTCGGTACTTTTTCTGGTAGTATTTCCGGTATCAAATCAAGTTCGAGGAGGAGACTGAAGATGAATATCATTCCCGCCCAGGAAATTAAGAGGCGTGGTTTGGCGGCGGTCGATGAGCTCATTGCCAAGGGAGATCTTCATGTGATCAGGAACAACCAGCCCCAGTATGTGGTCATTTCGGAAGACCGCTACCAGGAGTTGATCATGGCGGAGCAGGAGGCCTATTATGCCCGGGTTCGCGCGGCCTTATCGGACGTAAAAGGGGGGAAAGTGAAGACCTTCAAGACTGCCGCCGATCTGCTGAAGGCCCTTGAGACGGACGAGACCGAATAGTGTACACCATTATCACACCGCATCAGTTTCTTCGTCAGGCTCGGAAATTTTTCAAGAAGCATCCTGATCTTAAAGCTCGTTTTGGCCGGGTCTTGAGTGATCTCCAGTCAGACCCTTTTCAGGCCCATCTGGAGCTGCATCCCCTGAGCGGCAAACTTGAAGGGTGCTACGCCGTCAGCCTCACCCATAGTTTTCGTATTACCCTTACGCTTATGATTTCCGCCAAGGAAATCATTCTCCTTGATGTCGGTAGCCATGATGAGGTGTACAGATAGTGGAGAAGGTTCAAGACAGCCATGAGGGGCCGGTAACAGTTTAGGGATTGCGCGGAAGCGCACAAAGGTACGCCGCACAAACAATCCTACAGATTGACACAGCCAGGGCGAAAAAGGACCGTTTCCGGATGGAAACTAAATAGCTATCAACAAAATAAAACCGGGTTTGGACATAACAACAACGGAATTTATTGGTATTGAAAGGAAACTATTCAATAATTTGTTAAGCGATCGCATTTATTGAGTTATCTACGAGAGTTTCATGATTACACTAAGACCAATGACAACTGCTTTCATACTTAATGGTGAAAGCATTCTAATGATTAAACGGTCACTCCATAAAGAACTCCATCCTGGAAAATGGGCAGGGATTGGTGGTCATATAGAAATGGAAGAATTTAAGAAACCCCAATATGCTTGTTTGAGAGAAATTAATGAGGAAACAGGATTAAAAGAACATGATCTCTCAAATTTAGAGTTAAGGTACATTGTACTATCTCGTGAATCAAACGAAATACGACAGCAATTCATTTATTTTGCTTTTTCTTTAAAACGCGAAATTCATTCATCAGGTGAAGGTGAATTGAAATGGATTCTGAAGAAAGATGTAATGAAATTAGAAATGCCTCCATCTCATCGTATGGTCCTCAACCATTATCTTGACCATAAAGGAGATGATCCTGATGTATTTGTAGGAACAAAAACAATAAATCCGGAAAATCAGCAAGTCCAGTGGCATTTGTTGAATCAGTAGTATAAATCAGATAACAAATTTCGGGAGCCGACGGCAAAATCCGCGGCTCAGAACGGTGTTGGCCCTTGGGGCAAGGATTGAAGCATTATGACAAGTATTTGTCTGCATGACAAAGCGACGATTGAACGATTGCTGAGGCAAAACGTCCATCTCCATATTTACAGCATCGGCGATTTGGACGACTTCTTCTGGCCGTACACCAATTGGTATGCGATAAGAAGTGACACAGAAATCAGTGGAATCGCTCTGCTTTATGTTGGGCAGACTCTACCCACGCTACTCGCACTCTCTGAGAAGACGGACAATATATATCGTTTGCTGGAATCGATTTTGCATCTACTGCCTCAGCGCTTTTACGCCCACCTTAGCCCAGGAGTGGAATCCGTTTTCCGCAGTACTTATCACCTGGACACTCACGGCGCGCACATGAAGATAGCTCTCCTTCATAGATCCGCAGTAGATACTTTTGATTGCCCTGATGCCTGTGGACTTGGCCGAAACGATGTGGACGAGATTGTCAAGTTTTACCAGCGAAGCTACCCGGGAAACTGGTTCGACCCAAGGATGCTGGAAACAGACCAATACTTTGGAATCCGAGAAGCGGGACGCCTGGTCAGCGTTGCCGGAATACACGTATATTCGCCAGAGTACAAGGTTGCCGCGTTGGGCAATATCGCCACGGCACCATCGCACAGAAACAAGGGTTACGGGCGGCAGGTTACCGCAAAGACTTGCCAGTCATTGCTCAAAAACGTGTGCCATGTTGGACTTAACGTTAAGGTGGACAACGACCAGGCAATCTCATGTTACAAAAGACTGGGATTCGAGGTTGTCGCTTCTTACGGCGAGTATATGGTTGAGAGAAAATGAAGACACAATGGGCCAACAATTCACTGGTGCCGACCAAAAGACGGGCGGCACAGTTCAGGTGGCTTTTAATTTTACTGCGATATAAAAAGGAACGAATCTATGAGATCTGATGATATCCTGGTTTTTGGTGGTAGCGGTAGTCCCAGGTTAACAAAAAGTATTTGCCAATATTTGGATATTCCACAAGGGAAAGGAGAAGTAATACGATTTTCGGAAGGCAATTTATTTGTCCGGATTAATGAGAATGTTCGCGGAAGACGTGTATATATTATTCAATCCACTGTTTATCCTGCCAATGACCATTTTATGGAACTGCTTTTTTGGATAGATGCGTTCAAACGGGCAAGTGCAGAATCGGTAACTGCAATTATTCCATATTTCAGTTATGCCAAAGGCGACAAAAAAGATGAGCCTCGAGTTTCTATCAGAGCAAGGGTATGTGCCGATGCAATACAGGCTGCGGGAGCTGATCGAGTAGTCACACTGGACCTCCATGCAGCACAGATTCAGGGATTTTTTAAAATTCCAGTAGATGACCTCTATGCCCTTCCCTTTATTTGTGGAGCAGTGAGGCAAATGCAGTTGAAAGACCTTGTTGTAGTTTCACCCGATGCAGGTTTTGCTAAAAAGGCGCGCTTGTATGCCTCAGCTCTTCAAAGTTCATTAGCTATCGGTGATAAGGAACGGATTACCCATGATGAGAACGCGGAAGTCTTAGAAATTATTGGAGAGGTCAGGGATAAAACAGCACTCGTCGTGGATGATTTTACCATTTCCGGAGGTACCCTTTGTGATATTGCAGAAAAACTTATTGAGCGAGGAGCCCGTGCAGTTTTTGCTGTAGTAACACATGGCGTTTTTAATGAAGGGGCCATGGAAAAAATTGATCGAAGTCCGATTAAAACGTTACTTATGACAGATTCGGTGGAAACACAACCGGTAAGTTTAGGACCAAAAATCCAAGTTGTATCAGTTGCACCTCTTTTTGGGGAGGCTATAAAAAGGATTCACAATCGTGAGAGTATAAGTATTCTTTTTACTAATCCGTAATCAATGGTTTTAAATAATGGGAGAATTTAACTACCGCTTGCACTTTGACCTCGCTTTGCTCGGCACGTGAAGCTGATCGTTCACGGCGACTGCGTCGCCGTGAATCGCAGCGCTGACTTCGTCCAGCGCCGCGATTATATGTAAGCAATGACAACAAAGAAATGATACAATAGGAACGCCATGCCGACCATATCGATGTCTATGGAATCATTTATCAGAATGTATTGCTCTCCCGGAGAGCACAACCCACCGCACATTCACGCCTATTACCAGGAGTTCATGGCAATCGTGAGCATCATAACTGGTGAGGTCACTACCGGCAGTCTCCCTCTAAAACCGACAAAGCTTGTCCTTGCCTGCGTTGGGCGAGCAAGAATGGAGTGTTGTGATGAATTGGAAGACAGTCATTGCAGTGGTCATCTCGAGCGCGGTGGCGTTGTCGGCTGTGGCACAGGAGAAGCCTCGCAAGTTCTGGCAGAATGCAATGGAATCAGTCTGTTATCTAAATTGAGGAGAACAATATGAAATCATTTACTGCTGTTATTGAACGATGCCCGGATACCGGGTATTATGTCGGCTATGTCCCGGGCTTCCCTGGTGCCCACTCCCAGGGGGAAAATCTGGAGGAACTGAATCGCAACCTCAAAGAAGTCATTGAACTGCTTCTTGAAGAAGGTGAACCGAGATTGGAAGCCGAGTTTGTGGGAACGCAAAACGTGGTTGTGGCATAACCATGGGCGACATCCCAGTTCTCAAACCCTCGGAAGTCATTGCCATCTTGGAAACAATGGGGTTTATTGAGGCCCGACAAAAGGGTGGGCATAAGCAGTTCTGACATACAGACGGAAGGGGTACCACAGTCCCATTCCACCAAGGTCGTGACATCTCCCCCATCCTTCTGCGGAGGATAGCCAAGGACATCGGATTGACGGTGCGAGAGTTCCTGGAGGAAAAATAGGTTTCACAACTTCCTTTCCCCATCGAGCCTCTGAAATAGAGAGGAGACCGACATATATACACCGGTCAAAAGCGTGAAACCCTTGGACGGCTATCGCCTGTTGCTTCGGTTCGCAAATGGCGAAGACAGGATCTTCGACGTGTCGCCGTATCTGAACGTCGGCAAGTTTACAGATTTGAAAGACCCATCCCTTTTCTCCTCTGTAACAGTCAAGTTCGACAGCATAGAATGGGCAAACCATCTGGACATCGACCCGGAGTTCTTGTACGAGAAGAGCACAATCGCAAAGACCACATAACCATGCCATGCATCGGATCGGCAGGAAACGGCGCCTGCCTCCCGGGGATGGCCACGTCCGGCGTCAAGAAAGGAGAAGGAAATCAGCCGATCATAGACACCTATTGACAATTTTTCATTATTGCTGTAATTAAAATGCCCAATGGATAAGCAAAGAATTGCACTGGTTACCGGCGGAAGCAAAGGGATAGGAGCGGCTATCGCCCTGACGCTCGCCCGGGATGGTTTGGAAATCTGGCTCAACTACCGGAGCGACCATGAGGGGGCGGCCAAGGTTTCAGCCGCGATTGAGCAGGGCGGGGGGAAGTGCCGGTTGCTCCCCTTCGACGTTTCCAATCCCGCTGACGTTGAGCAACATTTACAGCCCTTGCTGGAAAATGAAACTCCTTATGCCCTGATTAATAATGCCGGTTTTACCCGGGATGTGATCCTGGCCTGGATGACCCAGGAGGAATGGACGGATGTCCTTTCTGTCACATTGGGCGGCTTCTTTCTGGTCACAAAACCGGTGATCAACAACATGCTCAGAAAAAAAGAAGGCCGGATCATCAACATCGCTTCCACTTCAGGACAAAGCGGCATGGCCGGCCAGACCAATTATTCGGCTGCCAAGGCCGGCCTGATCGGGGTCACCAAGGCCCTGGCGGTCGAAGTGGGCAAAAGAAATATACTGGTTAACGCCGTTTCACCCGGGTTTATAGAAACGGAGATGGTCAAAGACCTTCCCAGGGAGAAAATCCTGCCTCTGATCCCTCTGGGTCGTTTCGGAACACCCCTGGAAGTGGCTGGGGTAGTCAGCTTTCTGTGCTCGGACAAGGCCTCCTACATCACCGGACAGGTGATTTCCGTTAATGGGGGCACTTACCGGTAAACACCCATGCTCCGCCAAAGGCTGGCACCACCAAAATATGAAGGCGGCATGGGTTGAAACATTACTCCACGAAAGGGGGAATCTAGGATATTCAAAAAGCCTCAAAGACCCTGGATGCCGGATCGAGTCCGGCATGACGGAGAACAAACAATCCTTGTACTATAGGGATTCAGACCTGTTAATGGTCTCTCAGGGTCCTCTGCGCTCTCAAGCGAAGCGGGCGAGAGATAAACGACTTTGAGCTTTTATCTATTTTCGAACTAAATGATTCCTCCTGACAAATCCCCGCTTCCTGCTGGCCGGCCTTCAATCGAACCTCTGATCAACGCCTTGGTTTTTGACATCGATGACCTGGCCCACAGTCTTAACGAAGTAAAGGGGACCAACCTGCCCAACCGATATTTGGTGGAGCAGGAAACCTTCGCCTTGCTGGAATCCTTGGAAATTATGGCCCTTAAAGCCACCATGTTCATCCCGGGCTATGTGGCCCGGCGCTTCCCCGGCCTGGTCCGGGAGATCGATCGGGCCGGACATGAAATCGGTTCCCATGGATTCAAACATTGGGTGGCCAGGCGGCTGCAGAGAGACGGCTTCCGTGAAGATGCTTCGGCCGGTAAAAAGATTTTAGAGGATATTCTGTCCAAAGAAATTGATACCTTCAGGGCTCCGGATTGGGGCATCACGGCCGACACCCTTTGGGCCTATGATGAATTGATCTCTCTCGGGTACCGGGTGGATAACAGTGCCCAGCCCTCGTTATTGAAATCCCTGGGGAGGGCCCCGGAGGATATGACCCCTTTTTCCTACCCGGGAGGCTTAACCGTTATTCCGGTGACTTCTTACCGTTTTTGGGGCCGGGTTTTCCCTTTTAACGGTGGTCTGTTTTGCAGTTATGTGCCGATAGGCCTCCAGGTCAATCATTTCCGGCAATTGAATCGAAGGGGAATCCCCATTAATTATTATTGTCACCCCTATGAATTTTGTCCCCAGGGGGTCAACCGACAGGCCTGGAAATACGGTTCCCTGCGTGCGGCTTTTTATGGGATTCACTTCGGCCGGTACCGGGAGACCATAAGCCGTTTAGCCAAGGTCTTCAAATTTGCCCCGCTGCAAACCGCCTATCGCCGGTTCCTGCCGCACTCGAATCAGGTCTTCCTTTCGTCCTCGGAGACCACCCCTTGAAAGGCCCTTCAGGGTTGTGCTCGATGACAGTTTTTGCTATAGTTGACTGAAAATTTTTAGGGTTTGGGCCCCAGAGCTGGAAGAAAGACTTGAAAAAAAACCTAGCCTATGGAAAACAGGAGATGAAGCTTTGCGGAAGAGTGGAAAGAAGGGTTGAAGTATGAACCGCTCCTTTAATTTCCCCATTGCGGCGGAACAATTAATCCCCCACCGGGCCCCGATGCGCCTCATCGATCGTCTTTTGTCCTATGACGGCCTTCAGGGAGTGGTTGAAGCGACCTTCCCCTCTGACAGCCTTTACCTCCAGGATGACGGATCAGTCGAGCCGGCGGCTCTGGTGGAACTGATAGCCCAGTCTTTTGCGGCGGTCAAAGGGTATGCCGATCTTCAGGAGGGGACAACGGCCAGCAGGGGATATCTGGTGGGGGTCAAACGGTTTACTTTCCAGGGAAAAGCCTATGGAGGCGACCGGTTGTTGATCTATATTACGAAAACCGGGGAAACGGACGAATACGCCCTGGCTGAAGGCCGGGTGGAACGAGGAGAAGGGGTGCTGGCCTTCGGAAACCTCATGGTCTGGATTCCCAGGGAGGTTTGATTTGATCCAAAAATCCTTTCCCCTTTTCTTCTTCTTTTTTTTCTTGCTTGGTTGGGCCAACCCGGATCCGGTGGCCGAGATAAAAACCGAGCGGAAGGCCGGGGAAAATAAATCCCAGATATTCGCTCTAATTTCCGCGGGGGCCTCGAAGGTGCAGGCCCTTTCCAGCGATTTTTCTCAGGAGAGGCATCTGGCCATGCTGAAAGAGCCCTTGATTTCCTCAGGAAAATTCGCCTATGAAAAACCGGACCGGCTTTACTGGGAAATCGGAAAACCTTCCCCTATGGGATTTGTGGTCCAGGGAGATCAGGTGAGGCGCTGGAGCGGTGACTCAGGGGTCGCCGAGTCCCTGGAAGTTAATCAGGATCCGATGATCAGGGCCATTGTCGAGCAGGTCCTGGCCTGGACCAGAGCCGATTTCCCCTGGCTGGAAAAAAGGTACCGGATCACCGTGATGGAAGAGGCTCCCTCCTCTTTGAAACTTATCCCCCTTTCTGCTCGAGAAAAAAAGTTCCTCGCTTATATCACCATTACCTTTTCCGAAGACTGGACCCATGTCCGCTCGGTAGCGCTGCATGAAAAAGGAAGAGATTTTACCCGTCTCCGTTTTATGAATACCCTTTTGAATCCATCTCTGCCGAAAGATCTTTTTGTAAGATAATGACTTCTTTCTTTACCTGGATTTCAAAGTGCTTTTATTTTTTTTCCCGGCGCAGGCTGGTTCTTTACGCCCTTATTCTGATCATCGCCCTGTTGAGCGGCCTCCTTTTAAAAAGCATCAAACTCCGTGAAGATCTCCAGCCCATGCTGCCATCCGGACAATCCGACGCCGCCCGGGATATCTCTTTCTTGCAACAGGCGCCCTTTATGCAAAAGGTTGTTTTCCACCTCAAGGCCGAACCGAACATTGACCGAAAGACCCTAACCGAAACCGCGGATAAACTGGCCGGGGCCCTGAAAAAGCCTTATTACCAGCGGGTCATCAGCGGGCCGACGATGCCCTCTCCGGAAATATTCTTCCCCTGGCTACTGGAGGCCATCCCGGCGCTTATGACCGAGAAGGATCTACAGGCAGTTAAGGCCGGTCTTCAGGCCCAAAGCATCCGGGACCAACTTCAAGAAATCCGAAGCAAACTGAATTCAGCGGAAGGATGGACGCTCAAAGGCCTTTTTCAGGAAGACCCCCTGGGCCTTCATCAAACCGTATTGGAAAAATTTCGTTTCCTGAACCTGTTTAAGGGGATGGTGGTCAAGGATGGGCATTTTTTCAGTGCCGACGGCCGAAATGTCCTGCTGGTGGCCGACACCCCGATTAAGGTCACCGATTCCCAGGGGGCAAGAGCCCTGGTTTTATACACCCAGGGAACCATCGAGCGCTCTGCCCCGCCGGGCATCCGCATTACCTTTCTGAGCGGCCATCCCTATACCCAGGCCAACGCCGATACGATTAAAGGCGACCTTTATATCATACTCTCCTTCGCCTCCCTGACCATCCTGGGTCTTCTTTTTCTGGTCATGCAGAATTGGAGAGCCATTTTCGTCTTCCTGGTCCCCGCCTCCGTGGTCTTGATCGCTACCGCCGTGACCGTGGCCGCCTATCAGACGATCTCGGCTATCACCATCGCCTTCGGTTCCGTTCTGATGGGCATCGCCGATGACTACCCGATATTCACCTATTTCTCCCTGAGGAACCGGGGGAATTATACCGGGGAAGTGGTGGGAGAAATATCGGCTCCGGTGCTCTTCAGCGGATTGACCACGATGGCCACCTTCAGCGCCCTTTTTTTCTCCGATCTTCCCGGCCAACGGCAAATCGCTTTTTTTTCCATTGCGGGCATTATCGCCTCTCTAGCCTTCTCCCTTCTGGTTTTGCCCCACTTCCTTAAGGGTTCACCGCCGGTCCGGGACCCCCAATATACCGGGATGTCTCCCAAGGGCAGAACCTATCGGGTTCTTTGCATTACCGGCTGGCTGCTCTTCCTGGCCCTTGGCCTTTGGCAGGGCAGCCGGGTGATTTTTAACGGCGATATGCGGTCCATTAATTGGGTTCCCAAGGCCTTAAAGGAAAACGAAATGAGTTTTAAACAAACCTGGGGGGATTTCAGGGATACCGCTATGGTCCTCAGCGAGGGGAGAGACCTGCAATCGGCCCTGATCAATAATGCCCGCTTATTCGCCTATCTCAAAGGGAAAATACCTGATGAAGGGATTGTCAGTCTCGCCCCCCTTTTTCCTTCGGCAGCAATCCAGGAGGAAAATATCCGGCGCTGGGAAACCCTCTGGGATAAGGAGACCCAAAATCGGGTACGGGAACTTTTGGTCAGAGAAGGGGATAGGGCCGGTTTTCATCCCCGGGCCTTTACCCCTTTTTTTGAAAGGTGGTCATTCAAACCCGCCCGGGTTACCCTGGAAGGCCTGAAAAAAGCGGGGTTTGGTGATTTGATCAATTCCTTGATTATCGCCGGAGACGGGAAAATCCGGATACTCACCCTGGTTCCCGACACACCGCAGGTGGCGGCGCTGTTTAGTAAAAAGGCCGGTCCTCCCCTGGACGCCCGTTTTGTATCCCAAAGCGGATTCAACCGGATCCTGAGCCAGGCGATGATCAGAAATTTTATTCAATATATCATCCTCGCTTCCCTGATGATACTGGTACTGCTGACCTTGCTTTTCCGCAAGGCCGGAAAGGTCTTCTGCGCCATGATCCCGGTAGTCACCGGCCTGCTGGTTATGTTCGGGGTCATGGGCTATGGGGGGATCGAATTTAACCTGTTCAACATCATTGCTTCCATCCTGGTCATCGGTTTGAGTGTCGATCTGGGGATCTTTATGGTCAGCCGGATTTCCGCAGGCTATGACACCAACACCGGCCGGGCCGTTTTTCTCGGGGGAATGACCAGCCTGGTCGGCATGGGAGCCCTGACCCTGGCTCACCATCCGGCTCTTTATTCCATCGGTATCACCGTGCTTCTGGGAATGTGCGGGGCCATTCCTTCGGCCCTTCTGGTTATTCCAGCTTTTTTAAATACGAAGAGGGACTTTAAAAATGGATAACTTGAGAGACGCCATCAGGGCCTCGGCCCTGGGTCCGGTCGAAGAAAGGGAGAAGGGCACCTGGGTCCGGTCCTATTGCTTCGCCCCGGATTTCATCGGCTTTTCCGGCCATTTTCCCGGGTACCCCATCCTGCCCGCTTTTGTTCAGGTGCTCATGGTGCTGGCCATGGCCGAAGAAGTAAAAGGCCGCCCCCTCAAGCTCTCGACCCTGGAAAGGGCCAAATTTCAAAAGGAAGTTTTTCCCGGGCAGGAGATCATGGCCCAATACAAGGAAGGGATCAGCAAAGGAAAGAGAAAACTTGAGGCCACCCTGACCGTGGCTGAGAATCAGGCCGCTTCTTTCCTGCTGGTTCTGGCTGACGAAGAATTAGAAAGGTGAATTGAGGTAACCCAATGCGCAAAAACTATTTCCCTTCCGTCAAAGGCAGTCCACCCCCCCTTCGTATACAGGTGGAGAGAAAAGTACGATTTGAAGAAACGGATCCCCTGGGCATTGTCTGGCATGGCCGGTATGCCAGTTTTTTCGAGGATGCCCGAACCGCGGCCGGAGAAAAGTACGGTTTCGGCTACCCGGATTTCGAAAAGAACGAAGTCAACGCCCCGATCCGGATCCTGCATACGGATTTTCTTATTCCCTTAAAATTTAACGAGACCTTTATCATTGAAGGAAGGCTTCACTGGACCGAAGCGGTCCGGATGAATATTGATTACCTGATCTGGAACGCCGCCGGCCGTCTGGCAACTACCGGGTACACGGTCCAGGTGCTGTTGGACAAGGAAGATAATCTCCTGTTGACCCCTCCTCCCTTTTTCCTGGAATTCCGGGAAAAATGGCGGTCAGGAGGCTTTCAATGAGGGAAGTGGCGATTGCTCAAACCGGCATCGTAACGGCGGCTGGAAACGATCTGGAGGCCACCTGGAATTATATTATGACCGGCCGGACCGCTCTCCGGAAGATCGACCGGTTTCCGGTAAAAGCCTACTCATCGGAGATCTGCGGCTGGATTCCGGGACTTAAGTCATCCGGGAAGGGTTCTCTGATCCGTAACCTTAGGGATCTTCTCCTGGATCAAATGGACCCGGTCCCGCCCGATTCCCTGCTGATAACCTCCTCGACTAAAGCCGGCATTGATAATCTGGAAAAGATCAAGCGGGGCGAGGTGGCCGATCCCGAAGACATGATCCCGTCTTCGATAACGGAACGGGTCAAGGCCAGGCTGGGTCTTAACGGTCGATCTTTTCACATCAGCGCCGCCTGTGCCTCTTCCACAGTGGCTGCAGCCCAGGGAATGGCCCTGATTGCTGCCGGGATTGCCGAATCGGTTCTGATTTTTTGCCTGGACCTGCTCACTGAATCCGTATTTTCCGGATTTTCCGCCTTTCAGATTCTCTCA
The DNA here is from genome assembly GCA_016208255.1 of Deltaproteobacteria bacterium. GTDB lineage: Bacteria > Desulfobacterota > RBG-13-43-22 > RBG-13-43-22 > RBG-13-43-22 > RBG-13-43-22. The sequence continues at coordinate 24,356 of JACQYK010000069.1, forward strand.
CCATCTCCGTGCCGGCCCTTTGACCGGGATCGTTCGGGACTCTCCGTAGGGGAAGGGGGGGCCTTCCTTCTGCTGATGAGCGCCGACCGGGCCAGAGAGCTGGGCCGCCCCGAAAAAGGAATCTTGGCCGGCGCCGGGATATCCAGCGACGCCCGGCACATCACCGCTCCGGACCGGACCGGAGCGGGACTGATCAGGGCGGTGGAAGCGGCCATAAAGACCGCCGGAATAAAAAAAGAGGATATTGCCGGAATAAGCGCCCATGGGACCGGTACGGTTTATAACGACCTGATGGAGCTAACTGCTTTTCGAACCCTATTCGGAAAACAGTGCCCCCCGCTTTATTCGGTGAAGGGGTGTCTGGGACATACCTTTGGAGCGGCGGGGGGGATTGAGATCGTCCTGGGGACCAGGATTCTATCATCACAGACCCTGCCGCCGACCGCGGGCTTTGTTCATCCGGAACAGGGTGCGGAAGGGATTGTCAGCGCTCAAGCCGTTTCACTGGACGGTGATTATCTCCTGACCACCAACTCTGGTTTCGGCGGCATCAATGCGGCCACTATCCTAAAAAAGGGGGGGAGGCCGTGAAGGCTGTTATTACCGGTATCGGCTGGGTGAACAGCGCCGGCCGAGGACAAGGACGGCGGACCGTTTTTCAATCCGGTCCCGCTGAAGGCCGGTTGGAACTTTCAGCCAAAGGCATTCTTGATAAACCGGCCCCCCGTTACGGGAGGATGGATGACTATTCCCGGCTGGGGTTATTGGCCATAGCCCTGGTCCTGAAAGACGCCCAATTGGATCAATGGACGGAGATGCGGAACATCTCCGTCATAGCCTCCACTGTTTATGGATGCCTGCAAACCGACTCTGATTATTATGACACGGTGATACCCGAGGGAGGCCGCCTGGCCCTCCCGAACCTATTCGCCTATACCCTGTCCAATACCTTTCTCGGAGAGGCGGCTATCTATTTCGGATTGACCGGAGCCGGATTTATCATTCATGAGTCCTCGCTTTCCGGTTGTTACGGTATGCTCCTGGCCATGAACAGTCTGGCCGGAAAGGAGTGCGAAGCGGTTATCGCTGGAATTTGTGATGCCGGACCCTCTTCATCCCTCGGCCTGACTGGCCGCGCTGTTCCTGGTTCCCTTTTCTTTGTTCTTCAGCCGGTCTCCGGAAGGCAGGTCTGGTCCTATGGGACATTGACACAAGAGGAAAAAGGGGATATCTTTTTTGAAGGGAAAATGGTCAAAGACCTCCACGAATTAGCCGTCTGGTGCACCCAAAAACAAGGTATAAGGTTTAAGGTATAAGGTATAAGGTTTTTCTTTGAACCTTGAACCTTTAATAAATTCGATCAAAGAACCACGTCTCTTTTAGGAAAGGACCTGAGTATCTATGAAGATGACCCTTATTTATCCCACCTGGCCGAAGTTGGAAGGGCAGAGGGAATACCACTTACCCCCCCATGGTCCGGTCGTCTTTGCCGCTGAACTCCCTCCGGAAGTCGATCTGACCTTTATCGATGAAAACGTCCAGGAGATTCCCTTTGATACCTCATCCGATATTATTGCCCTCTCGGTGATGCTGACCAGTCAGCTTCCCCGGGCCTTTGAGATCGCCCGCCGCTTTCGGGAATCGGGCACCCCGGTTCTCTTTGGCGGGATAGCCGTAATGCTTCATAGTGAAGAGGTGCAGGAGCATGCGGATTCCGTCTTCCTGGGGGAGGTGGAAGGCAGACTGGCCGGCGTTCTTTCTGACTTCAGACAAGGCCGAATGAAAAAGGTCTATAACTACATGAACGACTTTCCGGATATCCGTCTGGTGGGCAAGGCCAGACGGGAGATCCTTAATCGTTCCCTTTACAATTATCGGGGGGTCCAGATGTTTGACCTGGTTCACGCCTCCAGGGGGTGCAAATTCAACTGTTTTCCCTGCTGTACAGGCTTCCTGGGCGGGAGGGTATTCCGGCCCCGGCCGATTGACCAGGTCATCGAAGAAATGGCCTCTATCCCGAACAACCGGTTGTTCATTGTCGACAACTCCCTGGCCCAGGACCGTCAATGGCTTCTGGATCTGTTTACGGCCATGATCCCCCTTAAGAAGAAGTGGGTTTCCCATCCCATCCTGGATGATGACCGGGTTTTGAACCTGGCCGCCGAAGCCGGTGCCTGGTATGTGTACCAGGCTATTTTCGATACTTCGGATGTGATCCGCAACCGGATTAAAAGACTCAAGGACTATGGAATCGGCGTTGAAGGCACCATCATTCTCGGAACCGATGAGCAGGATGAAGACACTATCAAACGCTTGATCGATTTCATCATGGAGATCGGGGTTGATATGGCCGAATTTACCATCCTGACCCCCTACCCGCACTCTCCCATAAGGGATCGGATGGAAAGGGAAGGACGGATTCTCAGCAACAACTGGATTGACTACACGGCGGACAAGGTGGTCTTTCAACCCAAACGCATGACCCCGGAAAAGTTGAGGGAAATGTTTCTTTACGCCTGGGAGACCTTTTATCAGGGAGGGGGCTACCAGATCAGAAAGGTTGTCCGTCATTCGAAAAATATGGGAAAGGGGGCGGCCATCCTGACTGCCGCCAGGGAAGCTGAAAGAATAGGGAAGACCCATATCGTTACCATTGATGCCGACGGGCAGCATGACCCGAACGATTTCCTCCGTTTTTTGCCATTGATCCATGAAAATCCCCTGGCCATTATTGTGGGGAACAGGATTTTCGATAAAAAGGCCTCCCCCGTTTTATCCAGGTTCGGACGGAGTTTTTCCAATTTTTGGTTCAGGGTCCAGACCAGTGGCTCTTTGAAAGACACCCAGAGCGGGTTTCGGGCTTACCCGGTGGCCGTCCTTACCTGGTTGAAGCTCCATGATAAACGGTTTTCCTTTGAGATAGAGGTCTTAGTCAAAGCGGCCTGGGCCGGGATTGAAATCAGGGAAGTGGATGTCTCGGTCCGTTATCTTCCCCCCCGGGAACGGGTTTCTCATTTTCATCTGATCAAGGATAACTTGGCCCTTTCCCTGCTCAACACCCGCCTGACTATGAGGGCCGTCCTCCCTCTGCCTCAGAAACAGTTCATACCTTCTAAAGACGGCCTGGAAAACATTTCGGTTTTTCACCCCATGAAATCCTTGAAAATCCTGAGCAGGAATACTTCGCCGTCGCGGCTGGCGGTATCGGCCGGGATGGGCGTTTTGATCGGGACCCTCCCGCTGGTCGGGTTTTGGACCCTGACCGTCCTCTTCACAGCCAATTATTTCGGTCTCAGCAAAATGACCGCTTTAAGTTCCAATCAGGTGTGCAACCATCCTGTAGTCCCGGCCCTGTGTATTGAACTGGGTTATTTTTTCCGCCATGGGAAATTTCTAACAGAATTTTCGCTGAATACCCTGGGGTATCAGGGATTGGAAAGAATTTTTGAATGGCTGATCGGATCTCTGGTCCTGGCCCCTGTCTTTGGTTTGATAAGCGGTGGTCTGATCTATCTCCTGGCCTGGTCCGTCACCCGGGGGAAAAGGGGTCGAACAAAAAAAGGTTGAACCGCGGGCCTATCTATGTCAATCTGGCGCAGAAGGAATCAAGTTAAAGGAAGGTTTTTTATGACCATTAAGGAAAAACTGAAAAAAATGATTGTGGAAGAGCTCAATCTGGAAGAGATCCAACCCGAAGAAATCGAGGATGAAGCCCCGCTGTTTGGGGAGGGTTTGGGCCTCGATTCATTAGACGCCGTTGAACTGGTCGTTCTGGTTGAAAAAAATTTCGGCGTTGAAATCAAGAATCTTGATAAAGGTCGGATCGCTTTTCAGTCCATCAATTCATTGGCGGCCTTCATAGAAGAAAGAAACCAGCCATGAACCCTGCCTCCCCTGTAGCCATAACCGGAATGGGCTGTTTGTCTGCCCCGGGTCGTACTCTGCCCCAGTGCCTGGATTCCATTTTCCGGAAGCACCGGGAACCGGCCCCTCCCTCGAGGTTCACTCCCAATCATCCGGTTTCCTATCCGGTTTTTGAAGTTTCCGACGACCTGACCTCGTTAAGCATCAAGGGGAGCGGAGATATCTCTCGTACCGCCAAATTGGCGCTGGCGGCCGCCCTGGAGGCCATCGAAAATGCCGGACTGGACAGGGAAATGCTTCGGTCCAAAAGGGTGGGGATTTGTTTGGGCACCAGCGTAGGCAACGCCATGAACAGTGAAACTTTTCACCGCCAGTTCCGAAAAGACGAGAAGCCGGAGATGGCCCCCATTACCAGGTATCTCCGCAGTAATCCGGTCGATGTCCTGGCCAAAGAAATTGATTTAAACGGGCCTTGTCAGACCGTGGTCAATGCCTGTTCCTCCGGTACGGATGCGATCGGACTGGGGGCCCTCTGGATTCAATCAGGCCGATGCGATCTGGTCCTGGCCGGAGGAGCTGATGAACTCTGCCATGTCACCTATAACGGTTTTATCTCGCTTATGATTACCGATGAATTACCCTGCAAACCTTTTGACCTGAATCGAAAAGGTCTGAATTTGGGGGAAGGTGCCGCGGTGCTGGTTCTGGAATCCGAAAAATCAAGACAGACCCGGCAAAAACAGGCCCGGGCCTTTGTTCTGGGCTACGGGGCCTCCTGTGATGCCTATCATCTGACCGCCCCCCATCCCGAGGGACGCGGTCTAAGGCAGGCGATTGAGGAGGCGATCCGCCTCAGCGGTATTTCTGTTAAAGAGCTGGGGTTCATCAATGCCCATGGCACAGGAACCAGGGATAATGACCGGGTCGAGTCCCAGGTCTTTACCGACCTTTTACCCGGGGTTCCTTTTCTCTCCACCAAGGGCTATACCGGCCATGCCCTGGGCGCCGCCGGGGCCATTGAGGCCGCATTGACCGTGGCCTGCCTGGAAGAGGGGAGAATACCGGAGAATGTCGGTTTCACCACCCCGGATCCGGAATTACCGTCTTTTCCTGTGGGATGCGAAATACCTATCGGAGGAACCATCGCCCTCTCCGAGTCCCTGGCCTTTGGGGGCCATAATGCGGTTCTGGTTTTTGGGAGGGAAAGGGATCGGCCATGAAGCTCGCTATTCAAGGGATCGGCGTGGTAGGTGGTTTTGGAAACGGGATAGAAGCCTTAGAGACCGCCCTTATTAATAAGAAATACCAGCCCCAGAGTGTTTCCATCAAAACAGCCCAAGGGCCCCGGGAATTGCCGGCCTTTCTGGCGGATACCTCCAAGCTGGAGGATTTTTTAAATAAGAAGGCCCTGCGTCGGGTGGACCACTTTTCAAGAATAGCCCTTTTGGGATCTTTTCTGGCCCTTCAGGATGCCGAACAGTTAGAGGGAGATCGCCAAAAAATGGGACTGGTTGTGGCCACCGGTTATGGGGCCTGCCGAACCACCTTTTCTTTTCTAGATTCCTTTTATGACAGCGGGGATCAATTCTCCTCTCCGATCCATTTCTCCAATTCCGTTCATAACGCCGCCGGGGGCAATATCTCCATGGTGTTGGGCATCACCGGTCCGGGTTTGACCGTGAGCCAATTCGAGATGTCCGTCCCTTCGGCCTTGCTCACGGCCGGAATCTGGCTGGAGCAAGGCCGGGTCGATTCGGTGTTGTTGGGAGGAGTTGATGAATATTCTGAAGTTCTGGGGTATTGCTGGCATCGCTTTTTTGGAGATTCCGAGTGGGGGGTGCAGGATATGAACCCAATGGCCTTCAATCTCCAAAACGCTATTCCCGGAGAGGGGTCGGCCTTTTTTTTGCTGACCCGGGCAGAGGAGGGGAGCCAGGCGCGCTATGGCTTTATCGGGGATACGGACATGGGTCGATACGGCCGGGGAAAATTGGAGTGTTCGGAAGAGACCTTGTTTTTCATCGGGGCGGACGGTCATAAAAAGTGCGGGAGTTTTTATAAACGATTGTTGCCTGAACAGGCCTTGACGACCTGTTATACACCCCTTTATGGCAGCCTTCCGGTGGGGCCGGCTTTTGACCTGGCCATTGCCGCTCTCTCCATAAAGAACAAAAAGATATTTCCTTCACCCTTTCTCCCCAGCGAGAATCCCGCCTTGGGAATCCTCCGGGGAGAGACCGACTTTAAGGGGGAAAAAATCTGCTGTCTCAAGGTCGGCGGAGAGGGTGAGTGGGGAAAGATCCTCCTGGATTCTTTTTCCTAGTCTCCTTTCCCTCTCTCATTGACCCCGGCAAGATAGACCTGATACTCAGAGAGGTTATTCAGGACCCGGGCGGCGATTTCAAAAGAGGAACAGGTCGGGATATGCTTCTCATGGAACCACTCGGCCACTTCCTGGTTAAAAACTTCCAGAGCGGTATCTCCCATATGCTCTTGAGCCACGAGCAGGGGTTTTTTCAGCTCTTCTTTTCCTTTAATGACCTTCTGCAGGTATTTGATGACCCCCGACCTGCCCAACTCTCTAAACATCCAGGTAAATTCCAGGTTATAAATCATAGCGTCGATTTGGGGATCATCTCTTAATATCCGGGCCAGACGAATGAATTGGTCCTCTTCCTCAAAAAAGGCATCCAACGGGTTTTTTACACTGTTTCCCTGCAAAGGGATAAATTCTCCCAGGGCCTGAATGCTTTTTTCGGTTAATTGGGGAACTTTAAGACCTTCCTTTTCGGCCATATCGGTCATGGTGACCGAGCCTCCACCGGCACCGCCCAGGATGGCTACTCCCGGGCCTTTGGGCAAAGGTACCATCCTCAGGGCGGCAAAGGTACTCAAGGCTTCCTGCATGGAATGGACGGAAATGATGCCCGTCTGCCGGCACATGGCCTCCCAGATCTGTTGGGACCCGGCAATGGCCGCCGTATGGGACAGGGTGGCTCTGGACCCCCCCTCGGTCTGGCCGCCTTTCCAGATAACCACAGGCTTTTGGGGAGTAATGCGTTTGGCGGATTCGAAAAAAGCCCGTCCGTCCCGAAGCCCTTCCAGATAGGCTCCTATCATATTGATTCTGGAATCCTGGGCAAAGTACTCAAGAAACTCCGAGGCCTGGACGCCTCGGGCATTTCCGAAGCTGACGACTTTGTTGAAAAAAATATCCCTTTGGGGTCCCTGCATAATGAAATGACTGGCCAGTTGGCCGCTTTGGGAAAAAAACCCGACATTTCCTGATTGGGTTGGAAACTGGTCATTCCAGGCAATCCCTCCCTCGGGGCAATAAATACCCATACAATTGGGACCGATAATCCTGACTCCGCCTTTTTCGGCGATTTCAACAATCCGATCTTCAATCTCCGAATGCTCCGATTGACCGGTCTCGGAAAAACCGGCCGTTAGCAGATGAACAAATTTTACCTGCTTGGCCACACATTCTTCCATGACCTTCAGGGCTGCCCGGGTTGGGATGGTGAAAACCGCCAGGTCTATTTCCCCCGGAATGTCGCTTAGGCCGGGATAGGCCTTATAGCCCAGGATATTCTTGGCCGTTGGGTGAACCGGGTAAATATCGCCCTGGAAATCCTGATGAAAGGCGCCGGACATATAAGCGTTTCCGGAACTCCAGCGTTTTCCTTTTTTAGGGGAAGCCCCGACATAAGCGATATGGCGGGGGTAAAACAATCTATCTAATTCGTGATTTGTTTTTTCAGACATAAGGTTCCTCCAAAAATTTAAATCGAGATCGCCGGTTGGCTCCTGGATTTATTTTGTTTTCCCCAAACCGGATTTTCCTCCAACCTCTATTTTCGAACTCAAACTTCATGCCCTTTGAGGGTACCGACGAATCATGAAAATATTGTAAGATCAATTACTTTTGTCGTCATTCCGGTCGGTCGGCTTTGCCGACCTCAATAAAAGACTTCCGGAGGAAGTCGAGCGAAAGCCGGAATCCAGGTTATTACACAGTAATAAAAGTCCCTGGATGCCGGCCGACTCCCAAAGGGAGCCGATGAGCCGAACGACTCAAGTCCGGCATGACGGAGAATAAACAAGTCCTGAGATTAATCCAAGGTTATTTTCAAATTGAAGTTCAGATGCGCACCTCCCGATGAAATCGCTCTGAACCCACGATAAATTTGACGGTGGAGAAAGAACCCAAAATGGTACCCAAAATTCCCGGGGCCAGGACACTCTGGCCGGCCAAAAAGAGGCCACGCAAGGAGGTACGATTCAACAGGGCGGCCGAAAGCATTTGTTCGTTCGATCGCATTACACCGTAGGCCGATCCTTCGGGGCTGTTGACCCAGTCCCGGATAGTCAAAGGGGTAAAAATGTCGAGGATCTGCAGCCCCTGGAAAGGGCCCATCATTTTTTCTGTCCTGCCAATGAGGCTCCGGGCCAGATCCTGCTTCTTTTTTAAGTAATCCGGCCCGCGCTGGCCGGAACGTGTCTGCTGCCAGGCTTGCCATAATTCATGATGGCCTGAAGTGATCAGGGTCAGCAGATTCTGCCCCGGATCATCGCTGGAGCGTAATTGTAGAAAAATCAGGTCCAGAAGTCCCCCCTGAGGATCGACCTGTACCAGGTAGCGGTTAGGTTGAATTTCAGGGTACTGTTTGGCCGGCACCAGGGCGTGCACGGCCATCATACCGGGGGTATCCCTTAAGCCCATAACCCGACGACGATAGGAGGCTTTAAGGACCTCGGGCTCCAGTAACTCGATCATCCCCTTGGGGTGGATAGTGCCGACAATGATTGAGGCGTCGAGGGTTTCACTCGAATCCAGGGTGAGGCCCCGGACGCGGCCGTCAACGGTTCGAATGCCGGTGACCGCCTCTCCGGTACGCAGGCTTCCTCCCAGGGATTTCAAGCGTTGAACGCAGACGTCCGCCATGGTCGCGCCCGGCCCCTTCAGACGCCAGGCGGACAATAGGTAGCTGGCCAGAGTCATGGAATGGTAGAACTGGGGGCACACCGCAGGAGGCACACCGATCAAGACCGACGGCAGGCCAAAAACAGCCCGCAGCCCGGGGGAACAGCCGATCTGGTCGAAAATCGCCCCCAGCGGTTCAGCCTGATCAAACCAGTATTCCGTGGGTCGATCGGAATATAGAAAAGACAGGCGGTTCAACTGGTCGGCGCTGCGGCGCAGCCTGGCCATCAAAGCGGCCACTTGGATCCTTTGGGTCGGAAAGGCGGCGTTTAGACCGGCTTCGTAAGCCTCAAAACCGGCGGGCACATCGAAATGATCGATCCCGGGGTGGTCGTCGGTGAAAAGATACTGATCCACCGGCCCGTCAACTCCCATCCGAATAAGAGGAAGCTGCCCGGTAATTTCCAGAAAATTGAAACATCGGCGCAAGATCTGGCCCTGATCCAGGGCGCCCAGGTAATGGAGGCCGACGTTGCAATGCACCCCCCGGCGGACATAGCTGCGCATCATCCCGCCGGGTTGCCCATTCTTTTCGATGACGGTGACCTCAAAACCAAGCTTGGCTAAAATGATGCCCGTGCTCAGGCCGCCGATACCGGAGCCGATGACCAGAACCTTTTCCTGGTCTGGTGTAGGCATTGGCTTGTTCCCTTTCTTTAGGGCTGGCGCTGGTCTTCCAGGGCCTGCCGGACTTGTTCGATCAAAGCCTGAATTGAAAAAGTGTCACTGGTATATTCCGGTTGAAGGGTCATAATCTTTTTTACTTCAATTGTATTGGGGATACAGGTATTTAATAACCATTTCCCGGGTGCAAACAATCGGTTGGTATTCTTGATCGTCAAGACCTGGATCGGAGCCTGACAATGTCTGGCCAAAGTAAAAGCTCCTTTTTTCAGCCGCCCGATCTTCCCATCCCGGCTTCTCGTACCCTCCGGAAAGATAAACAAATTCCCCTTCGACAACATAAAATTTTCCAGGTTCTCAACCTGCTCCAGCAGGAAGGAGGCGGAGGTCTCATCGGTCGTTGGAAATAGATACCCTGATGTTTTCACCAGCCACCCGAAAATGGGCACCTTTAGAAATGTTTTTTTAACGATCGTTTTGTGCTTTTCAAACAGGGAAACCAGAAGAATCGGGTCGAGGAAGGAGATATGATTGCATAAAATGACTGAAGAACGGATGGAATAAACGTCCTCATCAATATCAATTTTTAATCGGGGAGTGATGATTTTCAGAACTATAAAAAACGACTTTAAAAATCTGTGATTTAGTTTTTGAAAGGAATTTTCGAGGTTTTTAGAAAACAGGTAGGAAAAGAGATAAAAGGGAGAGAAAAAAAGGCAATAGCCTATGGTAAAATAAATCCATAGAATCACAGTAACGAAAAAGTCAACAGGACGCTTAATCCATTTGGGAATGGTCATTTTCTATTTTAGGCGATTGGTAAAACCAGCAGGTTGCCTTTTGGACGAATTAAAAAAACAGGCCCCAGACACCCGATTTCAAATCTCTTCGGCTGGATTTTTGATAATCAGGCAGGTGTTAACTCCCCCAAAAGCAAAATTTTGGATAGCAGCAATTCGGATGTCGCCTTCTTGAAGATTCAGGGAATGCCGAATCATGGCGCAGCGTTCATCGACGACCTCCAGATTTAAGGTCGGGGCCATAAACCCTTCTTCCATCATGTAAAGGCAGAGAATCGTTTCAATGGCGCCGCAGGTCCCCATGGTATGTCCCATATAACCCTTTAAGCCTACGACCCGGGGACCATTCCCATAGACTTTATGAATAGCCTGCGCCTCAATAATGTCCCCCATTTTGGTCCCGGTGGCATGAGCGCTCACTAAGTCAACCTGATCCGGAGAAATTCCGGCATTCTCGATGCCAAGCTCAAGAGTCTGGGTGACGCCGTTGAGATTGGGCAAAATCAAATCGCCGCCGTTATTGGTACAGGCAAAGCCAATGACTTCGGCCAGAATATTGGCCCCCCGTTTCAGGGCATGCTCGTATTCTTCCAAGAGGACCGCTGCCGCTCCTTCTCCAACGACCAGACCGTCTCTTCTGGAATCAAACGGGCGGGGGGTGAGATGTGGTGTTTCATTAAAAGCGGTCGAACAGGCCAAAAGATTATCAAAGACGGCAACGGTGGTGGTGTCATATTCGTCCGCCCCTCCGCAGAGCATGGCGTCCTGCATCCCAAACTTGATCGATTCATAACCAAATCCGATGGACTGGCTGCTGGTCGTGCAGGCCGTTGAAGAAGAAATGACCCTCCCGGTAATGCCGAACATCTTGGTGATATTCACCGCGGTGGTATGCACCATGGATTTCAGGTATTCCACCGCACCGATGTTTTCATATTGGGAAGAAGAGCCCCCGAAAAAGATTTTATAGATATCCCTTTGAACCGAAGGGCTGCCATGAGTCGATCCAAAGGCTACGCCCAAGCGTCCCGAGGTGACAAACTCATGATCTAACCCGGAAGCCTCAAGGACTTCCTTGGCGACCTGACAGGCATAATAGGCCACCGGCCCCATGGTCTTACGATGTTGACGTTTGAAGTCGTACTCCACGGGATAATCGACTGTTCCGAAAACCCCTGAATGAATATAACGGGTTAGAAGATCATCCTTGCGTAAGGGTTTTACTCCGGAAATTCCATTTACCAGGCTGTTGACGATGTCTTTTTTGGAATGCCCAATAGGGGTAATTGCCGAACAGGCGGTTATGACGACTCTTCTTTCCATAAATTCACATTTCAAGCCCTTATTTTGGCCAAAGCTTCCACATAATCGCAAATATGGTTAATGGTCCTAATCTCCATAGACTGCTTTTTCTCTTCCAGAGTCAACTCTGTTTTTAATAAATTTTCAATCTCAACCAGAAGTTCTATGGCGTCGATGCTGTCGAACTCATACTTCTCTCTTAAATCATCATCCAGGCCAGGATTTTCAATTTCAAATTCTCTTAACAGAATTTTTAAAATTTCACTCTGTAACTCTTCCCGTGTCATAATGGTACCCATGGTGTTGTGAATATTAGAGCCTTAATAAACGACCGATCAGGATTAAAATATTAATTATAGAATAAGAAAAGGACCGGGTCAAGGAGAAAAACGAAGGGTGTAGCCAAGTTAAAATGTCACTTCATCAACCAGTTCTTTTTTCTTGAGGCTGAAATACCTGAACTTTTTAAAAGCGAGAGCCGGGAAACAGGTTTTAGGGAATGATCCTAAATCATACCCCCGTTAACCGAGATGACCTGGCCGGTAATGTAGGAGGCATCCTCGAAGCAGAGGAATCGGACTACTTTAGCTACCTCTTCCGGGAGTCCAACCCGACCCATGGGGATGATCTGTTTTATCATGGTCTTGGGAATTGCCTGAATCATCTCGGTTTCAATCAGGCCTGGGGCCACTGCGTTGACCCGAATACCGAGGCGGGCCACCTCCGAGGCCAGGGATCGACAGGCCCCTTCGAGACCGGCCTTGGCGGCCGAGTAGTTAGTCTGACCCCGGTGACCGAGCCTGGCCGAAACGGAGGAGATGATCACGATCACCCCCTGGCTCCTGGTGACCATCTTTTTAAGGACAGGCCGGGTAACATTATAAAATCCCAGTAAGGAGGTGTTTAGAACCCTGGTCCATTCCTCGTTAGACATGAGGACAAAAAGACTGTCTGCCGCTATCCCGGCATTATTGACTAAAATATCAATGGCCTCATGACGGATCAAAAGGGCTTCAAGGCTTTTTTCGGTGGCTTCTTGATCCGCCACATCAAAGCAAACCGTCTCCCCCCTTCCTCCGGCTTCATGAATCAATTCCAAGGTCTCTTCAGCCGCTTTTTGGTTGGAGAGGAAGTTGACAATGACATAAAGGCCGTTTTTAGCCAGTTCCAGACATATCGCCCGTCCGATCCCCCGGCTCCCACCCGTTACCAGGGCAACCTTCATCGGCAACAAAGGTTTCATGTTTTCCTTTCTCCCTCCAGGTCTATCGGTCCCCCGGATCGGGAAAGACTCCCCCCTCCGCTTCCATGGCTTGGATCATGATTTTACAGGTGAAGTCCGAGGCGGAGTTGACGTGGCCTTCATATACGGCATATTCCCCGACGTGGTAGCTCTCGGCAATATGGATAAAAAGTCTGGTCCCCACAGGAAAACTGGAAGGAGAAAATTCCATTTCTTTAATACCGACCACGAATCCAGGTCGTGCTTTGGCGTTTTCTCCTCCATTCCAAGTTCTTAAGGCAGCGATGGCCTGGGCGACAAGTTCAATACTTAATACAGCACTCACCATTCCGTCCCGGTGAAGAGGCCATTCGGCGGTTACCGTAGTCTCCGCCTGAAGGGTTTTCCCTATCGGTCTTCTTACCCATTCCAGCAGTTTCATCCGATGACGGTGCGGGATCAGAGGTTCGGCAGGAAATAATTCATTCCGGTCCATTTTCTTTTCCGTCCAATCAGTCATCTGTATTCATAAGATGCGTTTACCATCCCTTATGGACTCGTTAAAAGCCGCCGAAAACCTCATTCTGAATTCTGACTCCTGGCTCCTGGATTCCAGAATTTCAAATATTTTTGTTTAGGCCTTGCCAGGATTTTCTTCTCTAACCTTCAAAAAACCATGGGCAACGAGTTTGTCCTGACAGGTAATCTGAAAGTCAAGTTTAGCCTCTTGGCCGTTCGGCATGGCTGCTACGGAAATGCACAGTTCCTCACCCGGGAGAACCAGACGCCTAAATCTTACTCGGGAATAACCTATGAGATCGAGAATCCGTTCGTTTTCAGCCGCTTGTCTTTTAAGAGTTTCAGAGACCAAGGCCAGGAGGGCCACACCGGGCAACAGGGCGAATTCCTCAAAGTGTCCCGAGAACCACCCTGATTCGGGCTCGAATCGCGCCTTCGATTCCCATCGCCCTTCAGATGTAATTCGTGGTTTCTCCAGAGGCAACCAATGATCCGGGGGGGCAGGCATCCTACTTGAAATCCCTCAATACCTTTATGAACAAGTTCTGGAGAGGTTTAATCTCCTGAAGTCCTTCCGACTGCCAAACCGATTTCTTCTTCAATAAAGTTATACCCTGCTCTCTCATTCCTCCTGTTTCCAGGCTGTCTGATTTAAAATATTAGAACTTTTTGGGAAAAAATTTTATGTTGAAAAATCTTAGCCATAACCACTGGTATTGTCAATATAGAATAAACCCTAACCAAAAATATTTGAAATTTTGAAACGGTCCCCCAAATAAGATTCCCTTGGACCATAATATCGAAAGCTAGAGATAAATTCTCAGATTTCTGGTGTAAGAATTTATTTTCCCTTGACCCGGGTTTCTGTTCCATTTTATAATTCTTAAAAGGATTTTTCCGCATCCTGTTAAATTAAGAATTTAAGAAAAACCGATAAGAAAAATAATAAACCGCCATGCCCCGCCAGGGGGCGTGGCATCACCATACGGTCAGCTTCGCTGACCTCTGAGAAGAGGCCTCCCGAAGAGGCCGGGATATGAAAATAGGCCCGTTTGACTCAGAACGCTATTTTCGTATTAAAAGGGAGGAGCCTGATGCCTGAAGGTAATAACATTAAAGGCATTATTAAGAAGGTAGCCCAGACGATCATATTTGAGCTGAAACTGGAAGATGTGACGGTGGAGACGTTTAATCCGGATTTGGACCTTATCGACGAACTGGGTATAGACAGTATGGATTTGGCTACCATCGCTCTTGTTTTGCAGGATGAATATAAGATCGTCATCGACGAAGACGACTATCCCAAATTGAAGACCATCCGCTTGATCGCGGAATATGTCGCCGAAAGGGTATCCGCCCGGGGTTAGGATATGAAAACAGTCAGTTCTTTATTGGATCCCTCCTGGCAGGAACGCTACCGCAGGATATCCAATCTGAATATACGCAGTTCGATCTACGACGTGACCAACCAGTGCAATTTGCGCTGCAGGGGGTGTTTTTTCTTTTCTTCCAACGAACACCGGGCAGCCCGGGAAGAAATGGACCTTCAAAAGTGGGAAACCTTTATCGACCGGGAAAAAGGAAGGGGCGTTAATCTGGCCATTTTGATCGGCGGAGAACCGACCCTTTACCTGGATCGGGTCGAGGCCTTTTATAAACGGCTGCCGACTTATTGCGCCACCAACGGCTTGATAAAAATACCCCGGGACCGGTTTCCGGAAATGATGGTCGGGATCTCCCTCTGGGGCAGTGCGGAAGATGAAAAGGTCCTCCGGGGTCGGGACACCTTTGCCCTATCCAGCAAGCAATATGCCGGTGACCCCTACACCTATTATCTTTACACCATAACCCCTCGGCAGGTGGGGAAGATCGAACCGGTCATAAAAAGAATCGCCGAGGTCGGGTTGAAGGTCCATTTCCAGCTTTTGTCGAATGACGAGCATGTGGACGGTTTTTCCTGGGAGGCCGTAGAACTGGACGCCTTAGGCCGGGAGATGGATGAAATGCTGGAACGATATCCCCGGACGGTGATCTCCAGCAAATATTACCATCAAATCATCACCACCGGGAAGATGATGGGTCGGCCCTTCGGCTGGAACGAATGCCCTTCCGTAACAGAATCCCTGGACGACCGAGAACCCCCACCCCGCCGCCTGATTCATTTTATCCGCTGGGCTTCCGATTTAAAAACGGTCCACCGCTGTTGCACTTCGGCCACCCGTGACTGCTCGACCTGCAAGGATGGCGCGGCCCACATGAGCTGGGTTATGGTCAACAAACGAGAACATATCCGGACGACCGAAGATTTGCAAAACTGGATCGAAGTCTATGAGATGTTTGCCAAGCTCTACCGTTTTATCCCCTGGTGACCCCCGGCAGGAAGGTATTATCGGCGCTCCCTTCGAAATCACACTCCCAGCACCATAGCCGGTTTCCCGGCCCGGACCGCTGAGCGGATAAGGGTCGGGCCTTATCCAATTTTACCTTCCCTTCTTTCTCCATTCGTGGTATTTTCCCAGTAATGGTCATTCTTTTTTGATGCTTGCAAAGATGTCCATCCTATCTTAGGGGGAACCCTCTACCTTCCGATTCACGGTAGGGTACACCCGATTCCGCCTTACCTGGAGGCCTCGAATTTTTACCGATTGGGAAAAACCCGTTACAGGTGTCGACCCAAAAGAAAGGTTGTAATAAGAGATTGATTCAAAACGATGAAAATATACCTTATTAATCCTAAGAATCCGGAAAATTTCTGGGCTATGCGGGGGTCTCTTAATATTATCTCTAAGCATAAGATTCTTATGCAAAACACGGCCTTGCTCACTTTAATCGCCTTGACGCCCAAAGATTTAGACGTGGAATATCTTTATTGCGACGAAAATATCACCCCTATTGATTGGGATTTGGAGTGTGATCTGGTAGGGATTACCGGCTTTACCCTCCAATTTGAACGGATGGGCCAGATCAGCGCCGGGTTCCGGGAAAAAGGCCGGCCGGTCGCTGTCGGCGGTATTCATGCCACCATTAACCCGGAGAAGGCCGAAACCATTTGTGACCATCTTTTCATCGGTGAGGCGGAATATACCTGGCCCCAGTTTTTAAGGGACTGGTTTCAGGGCCAGACCAAAAAGGTCTATGAGCAAAAAACCTTTGTCGATATCAGGGACTCACCCCCGCCGGATCTTTCCTATATCAAAGCCGAAAATTACCACTACTTTTCATTACAAACCAGTCGTGGATGTCCCAATAACTGTGAATTTTGCGATGTGGTTCGGGTCACCGGAAGAAGATACAGAAATAAATCCATTGATCAGATTATGCTGGAAGCGAAGAAGGCCCGGGCCTTCGGGGCGGAAACCATCTTTTTCTCCGATGACAATTTTGTGGTGAATCGAAAGTTCACTATAGCCCTTCTCCAGGAAATCATTAACTGGAACAGGACCCTCGACCGACCGTTATCTTTCAGTACCCAGGCCACCATTATGATCGGCGCTGATGAAGAAATCCTCAAGCTTCTGGCCGACGCGCGCTTCTCGGTTGTCTTCCTGGGACTGGAAACCATCAACAAGGACTGTCTGGAAGAAGTTAACAAAGGACAAATGGCCCAATATGATCCTTTTCAGGTGATCCCCAGAATCTCCCGCTACGGGATCATGCCTTTTATCGGGATGATCGTCGGGTTTGACCATGATAGTCCCGCTGTCTTTGAGGAGATAGAAGACTTCTTTGTAAAAACGGCCAGCCCTTTTGTCTCGATCAGTATTCTCAATGCCCCTAACCATACTCCGTTATATGAAAGGATGAAAAGGGAAGGCCGCCTGGTTGAAGATTTTCAGGGTTTCTGGCACCAGACCACCAATATCATTCCCAAACAACTGACTCCCGGCCAACTTGATTTTGGCCAGAAGCAGTTGTTTAAAAAGTTATATGAGCCTGAACATTTCGAACGTCGAATGATCGGTTGGCTCAAGAACGTCCAATACTTCCCCGATCTCTATTCGATGAGGAAAAAAAATCTCTTCCGGACTGTTCTGATGATGAAGGTTTTATTTCACTTTACTTTTCGAGTTCCTTCCTCAGTCAGAATTATGTTTTGGAATATTTTGAGGGAATCGTGGCGGGTCAATCCGCGCCTGATTTCCAGGGCTGTTTCACATCTGGTGCAATATTGGCATTACTATGACTTCACCCACAATCATGTGGATATAAAGCTCAACCAGTGAGCTTCCAAAGGATCTAGATGAAAGGGAAGGAACATTCCTCTGAGGGTATATTAAGGGTCTCAAGGTAGTATTGAACAAAAGGGACCGGGGGGTCTCATTTTTGGGGTTGTCCACCCTGAAGCTATGAGCTTCTTTGCCGAGCCCAATATTTTAACTAAATCTTAGGCAGGCCTTCACCGAGGCCTGCAACAGGCGAAGGTGAAAGCCCTGCCTCGAATTATACTTTGCTGGACTGGCCGGGATAGGGCGATAAGTTACCCTTTGGACAATCCCCAAAAATGAGACCTCCCGGTCCCTTTGAATGCAAGCCCATCAGTTTAACACTAAGATTATTATGAGACCCTTAATAATTGACACTCAGCAATTGGTCAAGGTCTATAGGAAAGGCTCCAAACCGGCTTTAAACGGACTGACCGTATCGATCAGGGAAGGGGAGGTCTTCGGTCTCCTGGGACCCAACGGGGCCGGGAAGACCACGGCCATCTCGATTATGAACACACTGCTCAGGCCCACCAGCGGCGGCATTTCGGTTTGCGGAATCGATGCCCTCAGATACCCGGCCCAGGTCAGGGAGTTCATCGGATTTGTTCCCCAGGAGATCGCCCTTTATCAGAATCTCACGGTTCGTGAGAACCTTCACTTCTTTGGCCGGATATACGGACTCCGAGGGAAAGAGCTGACCAAGAGGATCTCGGAATTTCTGGAACTGGTCGGGCTTGAGGAAAGTGCCGGGCAGCGTGTCTTTGCCTGTTCCGGGGGGATGAAGCGCCGGGCCAATCTG
Source organism: Deltaproteobacteria bacterium (assembly GCA_016208255.1). GTDB lineage: Bacteria > Desulfobacterota > RBG-13-43-22 > RBG-13-43-22 > RBG-13-43-22 > RBG-13-43-22. Next base: position 42,678 of record JACQYK010000069.1, read on the forward strand.
GCGGCGGGCATTCTCCATCGGCCGAAGCTTCTTTTTCTGGATGAGCCGACGGTCGGGATTGATCCCCAATCCCGAAATTTGATACTGGAGAGACTTTTGACCATGAAAGCCGGAACCACCATGGTTTATACCACCCATTATATGGAAGAAGCGGAATCGCTTTGTTCCCATGTGGCTATCATGGACGCCGGGCAGATCATTGCCGAGGGATCACCCGAAGAGCTGATCAGCCGCCCTCCCGGATATGCCGACCTGGAGGCCCTTTTTCTGGCCCTTACCGGAAAGCAGCTCAGAGATTGAAAATATTCCATGCTTAAACTTTGGCCTTGTATCTGGAAAGAACTCCTTCTCCTTTACCGTGATTTTTCGGGTTTGATGGTCTTGTTTATCATGCCGGTGGCCCTGGTGATTGTGGTCACCCTGGTTCAGGAGAATGTTCTTAAAGCCATGGGTGAAACCAGGACCGGCATAGTGTTAATCGACCTTGACCGAAAGGCGGTTGGTCAGCAGATAGAAGACTCGTTAAAGAAATCCGGGCCGGTCAAGATCATAAAAGAAATTGATGGGAAGCCTATCGATATCGAAACAGCTCAAAAAGCCGTGGCCAGGGGGGAATTTCAAGTCGGAATTGTTATTCCCCGGGGAATTTCCGAGGCTTTCGAAAAAAACGCCAGACAAAAGGTGAAAAATTCGATTTCGATCGACGGGGCCAAGAAAAAGAAGCCGATTGAGGGACAGGAACCGCTTCCTGAACTTCTGGTCTATTTTGATCCAACCCTGCGGGAAAACTTCCGAACCGGGGTGGTCAGCTCTCTGGAAAAAGTGCTGCTGGGCCTGGATGTCAAAGAAAGGTTAGAACTCTTATTCGAACTCCTCCCCGGCGAGATGGAAGAAGCGGCCAAAAAAACGGCCGGGCCTATGTGGTCGGAAGAATTTAAAAAAAGAATCCCCAAAGTTCAGGTCGACTGGGACGATACCCCCCTGATGACAGTCAAGGAAAAGGTGGCCCGCTATGGTCAGGAAACTATAATTCCCAATACCGTCCAACAAAACATTCCGGCCTGGACCCTCTTTGGAATGTTCTTTATTGTCGTCCCTCTGGGCGGATCGATTATCCGGGAGAGACAAGACGGGATGCTGGCCCGCCTGCTGACCATGCCTACCTCCTACCTGACCATTATCTCCGGCAAGATTGCTGCTTATCTGATGATCTGTTTAGTCCAGTTTGTGCTTATTATGGCTTTAGGAAGGTTATTACTCCCTCTCCTCGGAGCACCTGTCCTGGATTTGGGATCATCCCCGGCGGCCCTTATCCTTATTGTCGTAAGCGCCGCCCTGGCCGCCTCGGGGTATGGGATCCTTCTGGGGACCGTCGCCAGGACCTATGAGCAGGCCTCTATGTTCGGGGCCGTCTCCGTGGTTATTGCCGCGGCGTTGGGTGGAATCATGGTGCCGGTTTTTGTCATGCCCAGGATTATGCAAACCATCAGTGAATTTTCTCCACTGGGCTGGGGCCTTAAGGCCTTTTTAAGCGTCTTGGTCCGTAACGGCGAGGTGCAGTCAATCCTTCCTCAGGCAGTCCGGCTGCTGATCTTCTCTGTTTCCACCACGGTCCTGTCCTGGTTTTTTATGGCCAAAAGAGGTCGTTTCCGCATCCGATAACAAACCGAAGGATATCTATTGGAAGCATTCGATTACAAAAAAACCGCCTGGTATAAAAAAAGGACTTCGGCTCAAGATAACGGGTTTCTGAAAAAATCACCCCGAAAGTTCTGGATCTTTATCCTGGCCCTGTTTTTGGCCTTCTTTTCTTACCTGTTTTTGACCAGCCCCTTTACACCCGACCTCCGGTTGCTGTTTTATCAACCTTCTTCCCGGATTGAAACCGGGACCCGGCCCGGGGAATGGACGACTTATGCTCGAACCCCCGATCACCAGCGTTTTCTGGACCGGAATGTTTCATTTAAAGGGGAGGTCCGCTGGTCCCTGGCCCAGTCTGAATTGGTGGATTCTTCACCGGTCGTGGTAGAAGGAGTCCTCTATGTGGGGGACCACTTTAAAGTGATGGCTCTAAACGTTTCCGATGGGAAGGTCCTCTGGACTTACCCGACCACCGGCCCGGTTAATTCATCTCCGGCTGTAGCCGGCGACCTGCTATTTCTGGGTTTGCTGGATGGCCGGGTTCTGGGTTTGAACCGCCATTCCGGGAAGCTGCAGTGGGAGTTTAAGACCGGGAATTTTATTATCGGATCACCGACGGTAGTCGACGGCCTTTTGTATATCGGCTCCGCTGACAGGTATCTATACGCCTTAGATGCCCGGCTTGGCACACTGGCCTGGAAAGAACCAGCCGCCGGAAAAATGATCCAGGCCCCGGCGGTTCGCGATACCATCGTCTATGCGGCTTCCGATGCCAATAAACTCTATAGTTTGAGCGGCCGGACCGGGGCCAGACGGCTGGAGTTTTTTCTGACTGGGACCATGATCGATTCTCCGGTCGTTTCTCCAACAATAGTTTATGCCGTTACGCTTGACGGCAGGCTGATTGCCCTGAAGCATAAAGCCCGTCAGTACCCCTGGTCGCATGGATTAAAGATCGCCTGGATTCAGCTCTGGATGCTGGGGTTCCCGGTACCCACCCCTTCCCTGCAACCCGGAACCTTGTGGGGGATTTTTCCTAAAGAGAGAAAAGGCAAGTTTGTCTCCTCTCCGGCAGTGGCGGATGACCGCTTGTTTGTGGGGGATAACCGGGGCAGGTTTTATGCCTTGGACGCTCATAAAGGGACTTTTCTCTGGGAGCTCGAGCTGGGGGAGGGCGTTGCCACCGCTCCACTGGTCTTGGGGGATACGGTTTATTTCGGAACGAAAACCGGGATCCTCTACGGGGTGAGCCGCCGGGATGGAAGCCTGCAATGGAAATTTCCTTTAGGCTCACCAATAAAAGGGGATTTGGTCTATGCTGCTGACAGACTTTTAGTCCGGACCAGCGACGGGACGCTTCAGGCCATTGAATAGGAAAAGTTTATTAACGATTTTCTTTTCCCCCCTTAAACCAGGCAGGATGGGAAAAGGCAAAGGCCTCTTTAAATTTATTACCCATATCGTTATTGAGTCCCTGAACGTTTTTACGGCTGACCGAAACATATCTGGGCCACCATAACCAGACATCTTCATAGTTGTCATAAAGGGCCTTTTCTATATCCCAATAAATTTTGGTCCTCTTGTCAAAATCAACTTCTGATCGGGCGGCTTCGATCAGAGCGATAACCTTGGGATTGTTACTCCTTCCGTAATTAAACCCTCCATCGGGATGGTAAAGACCGGTGACTATCTGTTCCGGATCAAAGATCCAGGACCAGCCTCCTGTGGTAAAATCGAAATCAACCTTTCTCATTTTTACATTAATGGCCGCCGGATCAAGAAACTCTATATTCCAGGTAATACCCACTTTGGCCAGCATGGCCTTGATGGCCTCGGCCATGGCTATATCTTGAGTCCGGTTGTGCATATACCCCCTGATGGTCAATCCGTTTTTATAACCGGCCTGGGCCAGCAGCTTCCTGGAGAGCTCCGGGTCATAGCTGACCGGTTTAAGCCCGGGGTTGTGGGACCAGTGATCCTCCGGATAATTACAACTGGCCGGGCGGCCTAATCCGAAATCCACCCCGGCAATCAAAGCCTTGCGATCAATGGCCTGGGAAATGGCCTTGCGGACCCGGAGGTCCCGGCACGGCCCTTCTTTATGATTAAAGCGCAGGCCGGTTACCCAATTGAGATTGTTGGTAAATACTTGCATCTGACGGTCATTCTTGAACATGGCGATCTGGGAAGATTCGAGAACCAAGGTGTCGATTTTCCCGGCCCTGAGATTGGCAACTCTGACCGAAGGATCGGGGATGACGTTGACTTTCATCCCGTCGAAATAGGGCATATCCATACCCACAAACTTGGCAAACCACCAGTTGGGGTTCCTTTTTAGCTTTAAGTAGTTCCCGGGACTTCCTTCCTCAAACCTATAAGGTCCCGACCCTACCGGATTGTTATCCAGTTCCTTAGCCCCTTCAGCCAGAGCAGTCGCCCTTTTATAATCTTCTTCCAGGGCGGCCGACTTTTTCCTGGCTGCTTCCAGCTTAGTACTCAATAAACCCTCCACCTCTGGTGGAGGACCCGGATAGGTTCTACCGATACGGGGAAAAATAAATTAGGCTCTTCCTCCGGGAAAGTTCCGTAAGCTCGGGAGGAGGAAGAGCCTATGCACGAGTGGCAAAGTT
>JACQYK010000347.1 GCA_016208255.1 Deltaproteobacteria bacterium
GGTTGAACGTCGCCTTTCATCAGCATAACGCCGACCGGCTTACCCATCCCCTGAAAAAGGTAGGGAATACTTTTGAAAAAATTACCTGGGAACAGGCCTTAAAAGAGATTGCTGAAAAATTAAGAAACATTCTCGGTCAGCACGGACCGCGATCACTGGCCTGGATGCTCAGCGGGCAGGGCTGCCATTTTGGATTGGCTTTTGCCGGTCGATTCGGAAATTTACTGGGTTCTCAATACAATTATACGGCTCTCGGGCAGGAGTACACCGGACGTTTTTGGGCCCACGGTCTTACCCTGGGAAGTCAGTCACTTCAATTTGTCTCCGACTATCACAACACCGAGATGGTCATGTTTGTGGGATGGAACCCGATGATGAGCCATGGAACACCGCAGGCCCGCCGTAAATTTCAAAAGATGGCCAAAAATCCCGATATCTTGCTGGTCGTGATAGATCCCCGCCTTTCCGAAACGGCCCGGATTGCCGATGTTCACCTGGCCCTTCGCCCCGGAACGGACGCCTTGCTCTTTAAAGCCATGATCAGCCTCATCATTCAAGAAGGTTGGACTGATCGGGAATATATTAAACAACATGTGGATGGATTTGAGGAGATCATACCCTGGTTTATTGATTTTGACGTGGAATCGGCCCTGAAGGTCTGTCAGTTGGATCGCCGGCAGGTATCTGAGGTCTGTCAAGCCTTTGCCACCCGAAGATCCTGTCTGCATGATGATTTGGGCATACTGATGAACCGCCACAGCACGCTCGTATCTTATCTCCTGGTGGTTTTTCAGGCCCTGTGCGGGCGTATCGGCGTGCCCGGGGGGAATTATTTCCCTTCCCGACTGGCCGGCGGTGCGGTTCATTCCGATCCGGAAGATCCCAATACCTGGCGGACTACCGTTACCCATATCCCGGCCATTCAAGGCATTTTCCCTCCCAATGTGCTGCCGGAAGAAATCCTCACCGACCACCCTGATCGGCTTCGAGCGGTTTTGGCCGTCGGATCCAATCCGTTACGATCGTATGCCGACACCACGGCCTATGAAGAGGCTTTTAAAAAGCTTGATTTACTGGTCACCGTTGATATGGCCATGACTGAAACCGCCGCCCTTTCCCATTATGTCCTTCCCGCCAGATCCGCCTATGAATCCTGGGACAGCACCATGTTTCCCTCCAGAAACTGGCCGGAAGTCTTTTTTCAAATGCGGCATCCGATTATCAAAACCGAAGGAGAAGCGAAGGAATCGGGAGAGATTTTCACCCTTCTGGCCGAGGCCATGGATCTGATTCCGAAAGTCCCCGAATCCCTTTACGCCACTGCCGAAAGCGGCGGTCCCCGTGCCTTTCGAGACGCCTTGCTGGGATTCCTCAGGGAAAATCCCGCGGCCATAAAAGCCGTCATGTTTATCGCGGCTAAAACCCTGGGCCGATCCTTGGGGTCGGCTCACCTGGCGGCTCTGTGTACCATGCTCCAGGTCAGACCGGAATCCATTCAACAGGAAGCGGCCCGGGCCGGATTTGCCTTAGGACCGGACCAGGGGCTGGATCTGTACCAGGCCATAATCGATCACCCCCAAGGGCTCCTGGTCGGAAAAAGTGATCCGGAGAAGAACCTCGAGACCCTGGCGACCCCGAACGGCAGGATAAAACTGAAGGTGAAGGATTTTGAAGAATGGATTCGGGAAATCGATCCGGCTGAAGAAGAAGAAAAACTTAAGCCGGATGATCGGTATCCGTTCATTCTAATGGCCGGCCGACACTGGGACATGAATGCCAACACGAATATGAGAGATCCCGCCTGGAACGAAGGGAAAAGGGCCTGTACCCTGCTCATGCATCCGGAGGATGCCAGAGCTCAAGGATTGGCTGATGGACAGATCGTACGCCTCATGACCGAGGCCGGGGATGAAACGATCGAAATCGAAGTTTCCTCAGGGGCGAGACCGGGGCAGGTGATCAGCCCCCATGGATTCGGGTTGATTTATAACGGCCAGAAATACGGGGCCAATGTCAATCGACTGACCAAGAATACCCATCGCGACCGGGTCGCGGCAACGCCGTTGCACCGCTATGTCCCCTGTCGCGTCGAACCGTTGTAAGACAGAGGCTTGGCCGGTATAAGGTATAAGGTTTAAGGTGTAAGGTTTTTCTTTAACCTTTAACCTTGAACCTTAAACCTTTGACCTCAGCAATCCAGCCTGCGCAATCCCGCCGCGCGGGCCAGACGGCGCCCTTCAGCCACCTCCTCGACCGTCACCGAACGGGCGATCTCAGGATATTCCCCGGCCCGGTACTCCGGGCGGTATTGTCCCATGACATTGACGTAGGTATCGGGGGAAAGCTCCTCGGCGATGAAACGCATGATCTCGGCGGTGCCGGCCAGCCCGCCGGGCAAGACGAGATGACGCACTATTATCCCTCGAACAGCAACCCCCTGGTGGTCGGTGACCAGGTCGCCGACCTGTCGATGCATCTCCCGCAGGGCTTCGCGCATTCGCCGCGGGTAGTCGGCGGTGCCCGAAAGCCGCTGAGCAACCTGCGGATCGGCATATTTGGTGTCGGGGAGATAGATATCCACGACCCCTTCCAGCATCCTCAGCGTCGCCAGCCTTTCGAAAGTTCCGGTATTCCAGACCAGCGGGAGATGCAGTCCCTGCGCTGCCGCCAGGAGGAGGGCCTTCAGGATCTGAGGGGTGAAGTGGGTCGGTGATACGAGATTAATGTTCTCACAGCCCATCTTCTGAACCTGCAGCATGATATCCGCCAGTGCTTCGGGGCCGATCTCCGTACCCGAATCAGCCTGAGAGATGTCATAGTTCTGGCAGTAGACACAACGCAGGTTGCAGCGGCCGAAAAAAATGGTACCGCTTCCGCCTCTCCCCACCAGCGGACGCTCCTCGCCAAAATGAGGGCCGAAGGAGACGATCCGGACCCGGTCGGTGGCCTGGCAGAATGCGCCCGCCTCTTTCGTGCGGTCGGTCCCGCATTCATGCGGGCAGACGACGCAATGTTGAAGCCAGGAGTCCATTCCCTCAGCTCGTCGTCTGAGCTCTCCGGAAACCTGAAGATCGGTGTAGCGCATCAGGGAAAAGTCCCTTTAAACCGGTGTAAGGTCCAGGGTCTCTGGTTTACGGTTTTTCCTTAAACCATACAACTTGAACCTTTGATTATTATTGACATCCTCGATCATCTCCAACTCTTTTTGGAAGATAATCTGATTATTATAACACCCCACCCCTTGAAATCAAGCCAGACCATCATGCCGGGAAATATTCTTCTTGAATTATTAATCGCTTTTATTACAATGGCCAAACCAATCAGAGAACTTTCTTATTTCGCTGTTAAACAGCCGGGAAGGTATTTTTCAACAACTGCTCACTTAAAGGTTGAAAGGAGAAACCCATGAAGAAAAAGAAATTGGATTATTTTTCGGCCTTGTACAACGTGGCCAAGGTCATTAACGCCACCCTGGAGCTACCCCAGGTCCTGTCGGAAATTGTCCGCTGCATCACTGAAACCATGGGGGTCAAGGCCAGTTCTTTACGCCTCCTGGACCCTCGAAAGAAAAAATTGCTTTTGGCAGCCACTTATGGGTTATCCAATGAATATATCCGCAAAGGACCGGTCCTGGTGGAAAAAAGCGGCTTGGATCGCAAGGCCCTCAAGGGGAAATCCTCCTGGATTATGGATGCCCAGACCGATAAGAACTTCCAATACGGGGGACGGGCTAAAGAAGAAGGGATCAGGTCCGTATTGGTGGTTCCCCTGGGGATCGGTAAAAAAATCATCGGGGTCATGAGGGTCTATACGGAAAAGGTCCATGAATTTAGCGACAAAGATATTCAGTTCCTGGAGGCCGTAGCCAGCTTAAGCACCCTGGCTATTGAAAATGCCCGGCTTCATCAAAATCTCAGAACCGAGTGTGACCTGCTTTCAGCCTACAAATTCCGTCTGGATGACAATTAGGCAGAAAATAGGATTCGAGGTTAACCTCTACCCGCCCTATTTAAATGATACGCGGAGTCACGTCCCTGACGGGACCTGACAGATTAGAAAGGAGAAAGCCGATGATACGCCTTGGAATAAATGGTTTTGGCCGAATCGGGCGGCAAGTGTTAAAGGCCGTGGTGGAACGATATCCGAAGACTTTGCAGGTGGTGGCGATTAATGATCTTTTTGATACGGAAACCAATGCCCATCTGTTCAAATACGACACCAACTACGGAAGGTTCCCGGGCACTGTTGTCGTAGAGAAGGACCTTTTTTATATCAATAAGCAACCGATTCAATGCTTCGCCTTCCGTGATCCGGCGGCCATTCCCTGGGATGACCAGGGGGTGGAGATCGTCATTGAAAGCACCGGGCTGTTTACCACCGGTCCCAAAGCCGCAGCCCACCTGGAGGCCGGGGCCAAGAAAGTCATTATCTCTGCTCCGGCCAAGGAGGTGGACCTGACCGTGGTCATGGGTGTCAACCAGGGGGCTTATGATCCCCAAAAACATCAGATTATTTCCAATGCCTCCTGTACGACCAACTGCCTGGCCCCGCCGGCCCTGGTCATCCATCAGGCCTTCGGCATTGAAAAAGGAATGATGGTGACGGTCCATTCCTACACCAACGATCAGCGCATACTGGATCTGCCGCATA
>JACQYK010000133.1:0-4168 GCA_016208255.1 Deltaproteobacteria bacterium
TATCCGGCTATAGGTTTGCCGCAGGCATCGCGTATCCGAATAAAAGCTTCGGTCTGGGTATTGATCATCGTCAGGTATTGCCGGGTGGATTGTTCCTCTGATAAGCCCATGGCCTCCATTAACAGCGTCGTCCTGCGTCCTTGAGCCATAAAATACATGAGCAGCAGGTCTACGTTTTCATCTTCCAAAAGAGTCTGAGGGATAATCGAGAAAAGGTCCGAGTGGTTCCGGGAAAAAGTCATGTCCACGGGATTATTGATGCTGGCCGTAGGAGGGAAAAAAGGCTTCAGTTTCTCCCGGGTCGCCTCTGACAGACTTGGCAGTTCCAGTCCCGCCCGTCCGGCGGCGTCGGCTGCATTGGCTCCAGGCCCACCCGAATTGGTTTGGATGACCAGGCGATGTCCTTTCGGCGCCGGCAGGCTACCCAAGGCCCAGCAGAAATCAAACAGCTCCGTAAGAGATCCCGCCCTGAGCACCCCGCTTTGTTTGAACAGGCCGCTGTATAGATGATCCGGCCCGGACAGGGCGCCGGTGTGCGAGAACCCGGCCCGTTTACCGGTCTCCGTGCCCCCGACATAAAGAGCGACAATGGGTTTTTGGGGGACAATGGCCCTGGCCGTTTCAATGAATGCCCTCCCTCGCCGGAGGCCTTCGATATAAAGGGCGATCACTTTAGTATTTTTACAAGCGCCAAAATAATTCAGGCAATCGACGAGGTCGATATTGGCTTCATTGCCGACGCTGAAGGCCGAGCTGAATCCCAGCCCCATAGCGCCCAGATAATCAAACATCTGGGTGACAAAACTACCGCTTTGAGAGACCATGCCGATAAATCCCGGTTGGGCGTCATAGGTAAAGGGCGTCGGGTTGAGCTTGAGATGGGGGTTGACAAGGCCGATGCAGTTCGGACCAATGAACCGGATGCCGTGATGGTCGGCGATTCTTTTCAGCTCTTCTTCCAATCCGGCGCCTTCCTGGCCGACTTCTTTAAACCCGCCGGAAACGACCACCGCACTCTTGATGCCTTTTTGGCCGCATTCATCCATGGCCTGACAGACAATGCGGGCCGGCAGGACGATTATAGCCAGATCAGGAATTTCGGGAAGATCCAAAACGCTTTGATAGGCCCGGTAGCCCTGGACTTTCGTCTCCTTGGGATGAATGGGATAAACAGGTCCTTCATAACCCAGCTCCTTCATGGACATGAACTGGATGGTTCCCATGGTCGTGTAATTGTTCGAGGCCCCGAAAAAGGCGATGCTTTTGGGATTGGCGATAGGAAATAGCGGACTTTCTTCAATAAAATTTGTCATTATCCTTTTCTCTGAAGCAATTCGATACTCACCCCGTCCGGGGCTTCGATAAAGGCGATTCGCGCGGTCGGACCAAAATCCATGGGATCGACCGTAAACTTTACCCCGTTCCTCTTCAGGTCCTCGCAAAACCCGTCGAAATCCCCATCCACCCGCAACCCGAAATGGTCCATGCCCCACTCTATTCCGGTTTTCTCTTTAACCTGTTCTCCCGGCCTCTGGCCGCGAATAATAATAGTGGCCCCTTTGAAGGCCACAACAATTGAAGGCGCCCCGCGGACTTCAGAGCTGCTGACTACCCTTCCCCCCAATTTTTCCGCGTACCAGGCCGCTGCCGGTTCAGGGTCTTTACTGACCAGGTGAACATGGTCAAATACAATATTCTCGTTACTCATAATCATTTAGTCCTTTCTCTGGATAATGGGGAGAGACTAAACCTCAGGCCACCCGCCCTCCCGGATAAGGCGGTCCGCCGGCGTAAATCTCTTCAACCCGGAGTATTCCCAATCGTTTTGATTCCTCCCAGCGCCCTTTGGCCTGATAGGAGATAGCTTCAGCGGTGAGGATATTGGCGGCTACCAAGGCCCGGGCTGCAGGAGAGGGAAAGGCCGCATTTTTCCAGCAGGCTAAATTCTTTTGACCTGCTGGCTGCAAGGAAAGGGACGGGATCACCTGGGGATATCCTTCGGGTCCCAGCCAGGCCAGGACTTTGACTGCGGCCATCCTGGCGAATTCAAGTTTGACGGCCAGGGGGATGATCAGGCCATTTCGGGGTAATATTTTTCGGTCATGGCCCTGGCCGATGGCCGCCAACCGGGCCAGCCAATAATCTTTGAGCACCCGGAGTTTGGAAATGGCAAAGGTCCCTTCCAATGAAAGCAGGCGGATGAGCCCGGCATTACGGACGCCGGTGTAGGCGTTGTAACGCAGGAGGGAACCGCTCTTTTGTCGGTCCACATAGGGGCCGCTATTCTGAAACTCGATAAAGTCTCCTTTGAGGATCCATCCCTGCAGATCGGGAGTAACCACCAGGATACCGACGCGACAGTCTCCCTGGAGATTTTTAATGCTTTTGCGCAATAAGAAATTTCCAAAAAAAAGGGTGTCCTCCTGATCTTCGGCCGGACGCATTGAAATGCAGGGCACAACGTTGGGGATGCCCTCGACCGAACGGGTGGCCAGAAACTTGGGGATCATCTCTCCGCCAAAGGCGGACATTAAGCCGGGGGTTTGCTCAAGAAGAGACATGGCAGGTCTTTCTATTCACTATTCTTCGCCATTGACAATTAGACAATTTGAATCACCGGAATCTGCTCAATATCATCTCTGATGATTAGAATCCGGAAGTCAGAATTCAGAATCCAGGAGGATAAACTCAGAAACCCGGTAATGATCTATTCTCATTCTGGCTCCTGGCTCCTGAATTCTAAAATTTAAAATATTTCGGTCAATCTTTATCCGGTCATGCCGGACCAGACGGCGGTCGGGACCAGTTCCGACGCGGTCCGGTGCAGGTCTTCCATTTCCCCTTTAGTCAAAAGGGGCTTGTCCTTCAAGGCATAAGGCAAATCCAACCGCTCATATTTGGGCCGGCCCAGATAGGTATAAGCCAGCAGATCCCAACGCTCCACAGTCGGCAGAAAGTCCCGGATAAACTCTCCAATGGAACGGATATTTTCCACATCATCGGTTAAGCCGGGTATGACGGGGGTCCGAATCCACATCGGCTTGCCTTCGGCACTGATACACCGGGCATTGTCCAGAATGATATCGTTCGATACCCCGGTGGCTGATCGGTGACGTTCCGGATCCATAAGCTTGAGGTCGAACAAGACCAGGTCTACCAGGGGCAGGACCGGTTTAAAGCGCTCCCCGGAGACCGCGCCGCAGGTATCCAGGGCCGTATGCAGTTCCTCTTGCCGGCAGCGCCGCAGGGCCTGAACCAGGAAGTCCGCCTGCAGCATGGGTTCGCCGCCGCTGAAAGTGATGCCGCCGCCCGAGGTTTTATAGAAAACCAGATCCTTCAACAGCTCGGATATCAACTCATCCGGAGTATAAGTCCGGCCGATAATCTCCAGCGCCCCGGCCGGACAGGCCTCCTGGCATTTTCCACAAAGTGTGCAGCGCCCCCGGTCGATCCCCATCCCTTCGGCAAAAAGGTGCAAGGCCTTTTCCGGACAAGCGGAAAGGCAATGCTGGGCGCCGATGCAGCGAACGCCGTACCACATCAGATCGGGCTCGGGCCGGAGTCCCTCAGGATTGTGGCACCAGGGGCAGCGCAGGGGACAGCCTTTAAGAAAGACCGTGGTGCGGATGCCGGGGCCGTCTTCGGTGCTGAATTGCTGGAGGTTAAAGACCAGGCCGTCGGGCATGGCGATTTTCTCCGGATCGAGATTCTTTTGAAGCATAAGTGAAATCCCGGACCCGTTAAGACGGTCAAATCGCATGAGACTCACGGGCGATGATTTCATCCTGGATTTCTTTCCCCAGGCCGACAAAATAGGCATTGTAACCGGTGACTCTCACCAGAAGATTTTGGTATTCCACCGGAGATTTCTGGGCCTCCCTGAGGGTGTCGGCGTCGATCACATTGACCTGCAGGCAGGTCCCCCCCACTTTTCCATAGGCCCGTAACAGGCTTTTGAGCTTTTGACGCTGCTCCGGGTTGCGCAATAAATTCGGGCTGAAACTCATGGTATGACTGGCCCCGTTGGGCGCGGTTTCCAATCCCAGTCTGCCGACGCTCTTGATGATGGAGGTCGGCCCTTTGCGGTCGGCCCCATTGACCGGGCAGACGGCATTGGAGAGGAACTGGCCCCGGCGGCGGCCGTCCGGCGTGGCGGCGGTGGACGGTG
>JACQYK010000133.1:4173-12893 GCA_016208255.1 Deltaproteobacteria bacterium
CCGGCGGCGGCCGTCCGGCGTGGCGGCGGTGGACGGTGCGTAGGCGATCCAGTAGTTCCAGGACAGATATCCGCCACGGTAGCGCTTTCCCGTGGGGGAAAAATGCTTAAAGGCTTCTTCGGTCCAAAAAAGGCTGACCTGCCGGGCGAGCTCATCGGCGTATCCGTCATCATTCCCGTACTTGGGGGCCTTGGAAATTAACATCCGCCGCAAGTTCTCCTGCTCTTCGAAATTGGCTTTCAAGGCTTCGATCAGTTTCTCCATCTCCATCAGGCGGTCTTCGTAGACTAATTTTTTGACGGCCGCCAGGCTGTCGGCCACGGTGGCCAAAGCCACCCCTTCCACCGTCAGGAAATTATAACGTGCCCCGCCCGCGTTGCAGTCCCTGCCATTTTGCAGGCAGCCGTCCACCAGGGCGCTCAGGTAAGGGACCGGTTCCCAGCGGGCCCGTCCGGCATCGGCCAGGTTGTTGGCGGCGATGAGCTGTTCCAGGATGGATTTGAGCTGTTGTTGGAAGGCTTCCATAAACTGAGGGAAGTCCTTAAAATTTTTCGGGTCACCGGTCCGCGGTCCGATCGGCCGGCCCGTGGCCCAATCGCAGCCGTCATTTAAAACCAATTCGACGGCCTTGGCCAGATTCAGATTGACATCCACGGTGCCGGAGCGGTCGTCACCGATCAGGGTGTTTTCCAGGCAGCCCACCGGCGCGTAATTCCAGAGCCTTTCTTCCGGCAGGCCCTGCCAGCGCAGACCGGCCATGGAATTTTCATCAAAGTTGATCAGGAAGGGCGAACCTTGGGCCCTGGCCAGCATATCCACCAGACGGTCCAGCAGTTTATCGGGCGTTCCGGCATGAAGACGCACGTTCGGTTTGGGCTCCAGAAGGTTCATCTCCTCGATAACCTCAAGCATCAGGTAGGTCAGGTCATTGGCGGCGTCCCGGCCCTGGGCGTCCATTCCGGCCAGGGTTATAAGCTGGCCGAAAGAAGAATTAATACCCTGGTTGGTACCGCTCCAGCCCTGATAATCATAGACATAATTATGTTTGATCCACATACATTGCAGCCATTCGCGGGCCGAATCTTCGGTTAGGCGGCCCGCTTCCCGATCGGCCTTATAATAAGGATAAAGGTATTGATCCACCCTTCCCGGCGACAGGCCCGGCCCCGGATAGCTTTCGGCGGCCATGGCCAGCAGGTGGGTGAACCAGAGGGCTTGCAGGGCTTCGGTAAAAGTTTCGGGGGGAAGCCAGGGGACCTTTTGGCAAATGCGGGCGATCTCCTGCAACTCGTCTCGGCGCAACCGGTCGGTTTCGTTAGCGGCCAAATGGTCAGCCCGGAGGGCGTAGCGATCAGCCAGATCGCGGGTGGCTTCCGCGGAAATCATGATCGCCCGGGCCATATTCTTTTTTTCGCTCGTACTTCCAGGATCATTGAACAGAACCCGGGCCTCCTCCCAGATCTCTTTCCAGCCGATTTCAAGGACCTTGGGATAGTTGGGCACCAGATGACCGGGAACCGCGCCGCAGTTTCCCACACCGTCACGGTTGAGTCCCTCCCAGACCTTGAGGAAGGTTTGCTCTTCCCGGTCCCGTTCACGGGCTTCGTCTTTCTTGAGGCAGCGGGAGAGGGCCGTGCTGAAATGGGAGCCGACGATCAGCTCTCCTTCCAATATTTCAGCAGGCAGGTAGGAGCGAATCACCAGGCGAAAGAAAAGGGCCTGACGGACAACCAAGGGTTCGTTCCAAAAACCGGCCGGCAACTCCACCGACCGGGCCGCGGCGGACAGGTAACTTCGAAATCCTTTCTGAAACAGGGCGATTTCAGGGACGTTGGTCCAGTTCCAGATGGAATAAACCATATCCCAGGGGGTGCCGGTGGTATAGGCGCGCACTTCGTTGGTGTATTCCCGTTCATAAAAGGACCAGAATTGCCGGCGCAGTTGTTGGACGCGAGGGGAAAGGGTCGAAGACGCCGACCATAAACGCTCGGGAGAGACGACACAGTTTGATGCGGTGGTCATCAGATTTTGTTATTTTTTTTAGAGGCCGGGAGGAAGATGATAAAGGACGGATTGTCTCTGGTGAATACCTTGACATCATAGACATAATTAGCATCATGCCTATACAACCTTTTCTCCTTATTATCAAAATACACCTGAAAGAAGAAGGTACCATTCATGAAACGATATCTGACCGAGGAGGAAATAACTCGGGCGAAGGCGGATAAAAATTTAAGGAAGGGCCTCAGCGCTGAAATTGAAGAGAAACTGGAAATCGGGAAACCGCGGCCGGTAACGGTTGACGGCCCCGACCCGGAAACCGGATACAAGATGGGGGCCTACCGGATGACCCGTCGGGTGGCGACCGAAGACGCCATACGACAATTCTGAAGATCTGGATTTTCATGTCGCCCGGGTCGACGCCGGGGTTTCCGTTGAGTGGTTTAGGATCATACGGGTTGACGACGGTTTTACGGTTTTGAATACCCGACTTCAGTGAAGGACATCACCCGGGAAAATACGGCTTTACAATTTTTAGTCCATGGAAACAGGGTCTTTAAAAATCAAGGGGACGAGGTAGTGGCCGTAGTGGATATTGCCGGAATCGCCGTCGTTCTTAAGGACCCTTCCTCCGGCAAGGTTCAGGTTGGGAAGCCGCCGCAATTCCGACGATTTTCCATTGGCGAAGTGGAAGACTGGTATGAGCGGGCCGAAAAAGAATTTATCCGGGGTGGTAATCCGCTTTTCTGGGAAGAGGTCCAGGTAGGAGATGATCTTCCCTCGACCTACCACTTTTTCACCCTGGCCGAAGCCTTCGCCTATTCCGCGGCCATGGGCAAAAGCGTCAGTTGGAAAACCCACATGAAGCACAACCGGAGCAATTGGAAGGATATGATCAATCCGGAGAGCGGCCTCCCCGATTTCCTGCACTGGCATCTGGGAGCCGCCGCCGCCCAGCGGCTGGGCATGCCCCGCGCCAATTGCCTGGGTAGGCAAATGCGGGCCTGGCTGGGGCGCATGATTTCGAACTGGATGGGGGACGACGGCTTTATAAAGAAAATGGGGGACCAGCTTCGAGGGGTGTTGTATCGGGATTCCCTGGCGTTATGCAAAGGCAAGGTCGTGGGCAAATCCGTGCAGGACGGGGGAACACCTGGTGGAACTGGCGGTTACGGTTGAGGACCATGAGGGCCATTTTATGATACCGAAGGGATCGGCCACGGTTATCTTGCCGTCGAGGAAAATGGGGGTCGGGGAAAGGGGTTAGACAGGATTTACAGGATTATTCTGATTTTTTATTCCTTTCCGGCGGCTTGCCGGGAGGCCGGGGAAAAGGCACAAACCGTATTACCCTGGCGGGTTGCATCACTACTTTCCGCTGGAAGCGGATAGAGTCTGCTCAGGGTCTTCCGGAGCCTGAGCAGGAAACCTGTAAATCCTGTTTATCCTGTCTGATATTATTTTTTCCATAAGGCTATAGTGTTACAACGAATCGGCAACCGTGGTCCTGCCGTCGAGGAAAATGGGAGTCGGGAAGGGTATCTCCTTGACGTGTAAATAAAAGGAATCCCTGCTTCTCTCATAATAAAAAGGTTTTTTTAGTTTGGCCTGGAGGGAAGAAGTTGTATAATAATTACGTCAGATGTCAAAGGGAGACATGCCTCTTTTCAAACAACAGAACTTAATGTCAAGAAAATAGACCTGACCCCGCTTAAGAAGGCCCCATGGTGAGAGAAAAGAAAGAAGAAAATCCACCGGCGAAAGTTGAAAAAACAGAACCATCCGGAAAGATACAGGACCTGAAAAAAAGGATCATCCGTTTTTGCCGGAATCGAGGCGTTGATCTGATCGGCTTCGCCCCGGTGGAACGCTGGGATGAAGCCAATGAAGTCCCTCCTGAATATCGACCCCGGGCCATCTGGCCGCCGGCCAAAACCGTGATCGTCCTGGGGCTGGAAATGCCCCTGCCCATTGTGGAAACCACTCCCTCCGTGGTCCATATGGAGATGTATAAGACTGCCAATGTGGAACTGGATCAACTGGCTTACGACCTGACCCGCTATCTTAATCGTTTAGGCCAGGCCTCCTTCTTCTTCCCCCGGGACGGTTACGGGAGCATGAGGGCCTTAAGAGAAAAAAACCGGGCCGCTTTTGCCCATATCCCCGCGGCCAAATACGCCGGACTGGGGACGGTGGGGGCCAGCCATAATCTCCTGACCCCGGAATTCGGCCCCCGGGTCCGTTTCGTTTCCGTGTTCACTTCGGCCCGGATCCCCCCCGATCCCATGATCAGCAAAGAGCTCTGCCTCAAGTGTCAAGCCTGCGCCAAATGCTGCCCCAAAAAAGCGATCCGTATCCGGCCCGACCGGGTGGTCGGCGATTATGACGATCGGGCCTGTCTGGAAATGGCCGATGAACTGGTGACCCGGAGGTGTTTTCCTTGTGGAATCTGCACCAAGGTCTGTCCCATCGGCCGGGACCGGACCGTCTACAAGCAACCCGGGATTATGAAAAAATACCTGCGGGAAAAAGAGGCCCTGGCGGCCAATCCCGAAGACCCCGAATACCGGGCCTGGACCCATCTGCGCACCCATGGGGTGGCTCAGGGGAAAAGGCGGGAAGGGAAAAAGGCCGCTGCCGGCCCGGAGGGGAAGACGTTACCTTAAGATTAGGTTTAAAAGGCCTTATTTTTGTTGAAAGGAACAATTGATGAGTTCATAAAAAGTCGTCATTCCCGCGCAGGCGGGAATCCAGATAACACTTAACTAATTAAAATCACTGGATTCCCTTTTCCACGGGAATGACGAAAATTAGGGTTTGGCGACTTTTAGCGAGTCCATCATAATTTCGACCCAACGTATTGTGGGAGAAGAGGCCATGAATTTGGAAGAATTTTGCGACCGTTTTCAGGTCCTTCAAAACCAGGGCTCCGATACCCCGGAATTGGGGGAAGCCAACCGGCGGCTCTTAAGGGACTTTCTCCAAGACCCCTCCTGGCTGGGTGAATTCCTGCAGAAATTCATTGCCGGTCCGTCCTTCCTTTCTGACCAGCCGGTCTCGGTTTTCGATAATGAAATAAGGCTTTACCGAAGCCCTGATAAATCGTTTTCCCTGCTGGTCTACATCTGGGACAGCCGGGGATTGTGCCCTGTTCATGACCACGGGGCCTGGGGTATCATCGGGGGGCTGGTTGGTTCCTTACGGGAAATCAAGTATCAAAGAATGGACGATAAGCAGGTTGAAGGGTACGCCGAGCTGAGACAAGTTTCCGATAGCCTGATTAAACCCGAAGGTGTCCGGCCGATCCTTCCCCTGGATAAAGGAATCCATCAGACCGGATCGCCTGATGATCGATTAACCATTACCTTCCACATCTATGGGAGAAGCCTGGGGCGGGGGTATATCCATTTTTTCGATGCCGCTGAGAAAAAAGTTACCCGAGCCTCCCGGCGAGTTCCCTTTCGAAAGGTCTTGGCCCTTCAGGCCCTGGCTTCTTTGGAAGAAGCGGTCGGGAAAAAGTTTTTGACCCAGGATCTGTTTAAGTGCCTACCGGAGGATTTAGTCAAAGAGTTTCGGAGGATTTCTTTGATCACTGAGTAAGTACCCGCAGGAATAATCCTTTTTGAATTGTTGAGGAAAAACTTCCGGATAACTGAGGGAAATAAGTTGATTCAGGACGAACGTCCTCTCTTCTTGTTATTGGGGAAGGGGAAGTTCTGTCTTATAGAAAGGATTTTATTGACAATATGTCCTTTATTCTGTACAGGTAAAGGGAGATATCGGAAAGGGAAGAAAATGCTTAAAGATATTCCTATTACAGAAGCCCGGAACGAAATCACCTCGTTGCCGGAGCGTCTGGCCAAATCCCCCGGGGCGGTAGCCGTAACCAGACGGGGGAAACCTGTTCTGGCTATTATGCCCTGGGATTTTTACGAATCGATCGTTGAAACCCTCGAAATACTGGGAGATCAGGATCTTATGGCGGCTCTCCGGCAGGGAATTAAAGACGTTGAATCCGGGAAGACCTTTAGTATGGATGAAATAGAAAAAGAGATCGCCCGGTGAAACAAAACGAGTTTACCATCCGATGGTCTGCTCAAGCCAGAGATATGCTTATATCCCTTCGGGATCGAAGGGTTCGAGAAAAAATTGTAGAGCAAGTCAGATTGCTGGAGGTGGAACCGGAAAAACAAGGGAAGCCCTTGATTGGAGAACTTTCGGGATATAGAAGCCTTCGGGCAGTGGGTCAGAGATACAAGATTATTTTTCGGATAGAAAAAGAGAAAACCATGGTTTGGATCATGGCCCTTGGGATCCGAAAGGAGGGGAGCAAGAGAGATATTTATACTTTAGCCAGGAAGCTGATCTCTCTTTATTTTAAAAAATAAAAACACCTTTGAAAAACTCTGCACCGTCCCTATTTTTCTTACAACGAGGGAAAAATGGTTAAGTTCAGTGACCTTGAAGATGCCTTTCTCTTTGTCAGTTCCTCCCCCTATGGAATGAATTCCGCTTATCTCAACAAAGAAACAGGCCAGATTTTTTATCATTCAGAGATGTCCGATTATGATGAAATCGGAGATGAGGAGCTTGAAGGGGATCAATGGCTGAGTATTCCTCATCAGAACGATCTGGACCTGGGCCAGCAGCTCGTATTCGAATTTGTTGAAACCCACCTGAACGATAAATATGAACAAGTCAGGCAAATATTTCGAAGACCGGGGGCCTATGGACGGTTCAAGGATTTGTTGGGAACACGGAACCAGTTGGAAACCTGGTACGAATTTGAAAACCAGCGGACCCGGGAGGCCTTAAAGGAATGGTGTGAAGAAAATGATGTGGAATGGTCCGATTAAAGGCTGAGCAAAGTTAACGGTCGATTGATTTCCGATTTCCCTAATAAGCTTGAATCATAAAATAATTAGAAAAGAGTTAAGAGCGATTTGACCCATTTGATTCAAAATACTATTTTTAACAGGAATTATAAGGACCGGGATAATGTTTTTAGAATTTGATAATTTCATAGAAGCTATTGAAGAAAATCAGAGAATAGAATTAAAACAACCTTGTAATTGGGATGAAAAAATATTTGCGAAAGATATCTTAGCATTATCTAATGTTAGAGATGGCGGATATATTTTAGTCGGCGTAGAACAATTGAATAATACTTTTATTCGAAAGGGTGTAACTCCGGAACGAGCCCAGACTTTTGATATAGAAAAGATGAGAGATCAAATGGAAAAATTTTCAGATCCCTGTGTAAATTTCAGAGTTGATCCTCGTAAAGATAAAGAAGATAGGCTTTATATTATAATATATGTCCTAGAATTTGATGAAATTCCTGTAATCTGTAAGAGAGATAGCGGTGATACGAAGAAGGGGCATATTTATTACCGCAACCGAACAAGGAGATGGGAAAGTGCTATTGTTTCAAATTCTTACGATATGAAGGATATCATTGAGAGATCTGCAGTTAAGATGATGAAAAAATATAGAGAATTGGGATTAAAGCCCGAAAGTGTTGAAACGAATTATAGGTCCAAATATGATGAAGAACTTGAAGGATTGTTATGAATCATCAAGATAAATTAATGAATCTAGTTAAGTCAAGAGGTTTCTTAATTATTATCTTTAGGCCGAGTCATTATGATCCACTAAGGATAAAGAACTTATCTGAATGTAAGAAGTTAATAGAAGAAAACAGAGTCGACTTTCGTGGATGGTATTATCCACATTTCCCATCTAGGGATGATGAGGATACAGGACTCATTGCAGGAAATAATTTTTATGAAGGATGGATTAATTGGGGGGCTCATAAGGAATTATGGAGAATGTATCAGAGTGGTCAATTTTTTCATTGTTTGGCACTTCGAGAGGATTGGATGCAAGAAGACGGTTGGTATGAAGAAAATTTAAGAAAGATCCCCCCCAAAATGGTTTTAGAAATTGTATGGTTCACTTATCAGGTAACCGAAATATTTGAATTTTTATCTAGATTAGCACAAAGAAAAATTTTTGAAGAAGGAGTCGATGTAAAAATTTCTTTAAATAATACTAAAGATCGAAAATTAATATTACTAGATCCGACAAGAGGTCCTTTATTTGAGGAATATAAATCAGGCTTAGAGAAAATAGAGTTTTCAAGATTGTATACAAAAGAAGAAACGATAACTAAATCCGAAGAGATTGCATTAAAAGTTGTTCTTTACTTTTTTGAAAGATTTAACTGGGATAAACCTTCAATTGATATTATTAAAAACGATCAAAAGAAGTTGATTAACAGGAAGAATTAAAAAGAAAAATTGAATTATATTTTGGGGACAGTATACCTAACTCTTCGAAGAAAAATAAATAAGTATACTGTCCCCGGAATTTCTGGCATGCTGGTCATCCACCCGCAGCACGGGTTTAAGATCTTTATGACCACGGATCTGTCCCTGTCCCCCCTGGACATCTTGCGCCTCTATGGCTTCCGATTCAAAATCGAAGTCTCCTTCAAACAAGCCCTCTATACCATCGGAACTTATGCCTATCACTTCTGGATGGCCATCATGACTCCACGCCCCAATAAGTCGGGGGATCAATACCTCCATAGAAAATCTGCTAACTACCGGACTCAGGTTCGCCGAAAATTACGGGCCTATCATTGTCACATGCAACTGGGCCTGATTACTCAGGGCTTGCTCCAGTACCTCTCTTTGACCTGCACCAAGGCAGTC
>JACQYK010000344.1 GCA_016208255.1 Deltaproteobacteria bacterium
GGTCTTGCCCAGAGACGAATTGGGCAAAAGGACAATGAGAAAAATAAGAAAGAGGACCATTGAAGTTGCCAAAAAGACTTTACGGTTTTTGTTCATAGCAAGCCTCCTGTCTTTAAGGGGTTTTTCTCCAAGTTTTCAGTTACCTGAACAGCGGTTGTTCCTCCCCGGAGGGATAAGAAACCGGTGTGCTTTTCTTGTTAAGTCTTCTTAGAAGTAATGCCGTATTTTGAAAATAACCGGCCCAAAAATTTATTTGGGTTTTGGTATATGGGGTTCAGGAATCAGCAAAAAGAGTAGAAGTTTTTTTTGATTATGACTGAAATTGAAATTCAATAATTCAGTTTATTTGGGGAATGGGTTTACGATAACAGACTCGTAAAAGATTACCGAAGACAGCTTTTATCATTCCGACGAAGAGGTTGTGTCGTAATTTAATAAAAGTGCCATCAAAGCCGTCATACCGGTCGGTCGGCCTATCGGCTCCTAAAGGGAGCCTCTTCGAAAGCTCGGCGAAGCCGAGCGGCCCGACCTTAAGTAAGAGAACTTCCGAAGGAAGTCGAGCGAAAGCCGGTATCCAGAACTTATCGGAAATACTGGATTCCGTGTCGCGCTTCGCTTGCCCGGAATGACATAAATGCAATTGTGACACCGTCTCGAAAGTTGGAATCCCGGAAGTTCAATCTGTTTAAAACACCTGGACCCCGGTTTTCACCGGGGTGACGACTATATTACGGAACTAACAACTATATTTAATTTGTATATTTTTTTAATGAAAAATCAATCATTTTTTTGAGTTCTAATCTAATTACACCTCCAGATACTTGGCCCGGGCCTCGGGATTCGCTTTTAATTCATCGATGGTGCCTGAAAAACCGACATGAGCCTTGCCCATTAAATAGAGCCGGTGGGCCAAAGACATGGCCACTTTAAGATTATGCTCCACCAGAAGAATGGACACGCCGGCCTTGTTGATTTCAGCCAGGACATCCCGGACTTCTTTGACCATCAGGGGAGCCAGACCTTCGGTGGGTTCATCCACCAGAAGAAGATCGGGATTGCCCATCAGCGAGCGGCCGATGGTCAACATCTGCTGCTCCCCTCCGGAAAGGTGCATCCCTTTTGATTTAGCCCTTTTTTCCAGCATGGGAAAATGTTGAAAAATTTTTTCCACCGTCCAGGTTTTAGGATCATTGGGTTTTTTAATTTTTCCACCCTTGACTCCCAGCATCAAATTGTCCACAACAGAAAGAGTGGGGAAGATGCGTCTGTCCTCGGGGACGTACCCGATACCGATCCTGGCCGTCTTATAAGACGGATAACCACAAATATTTTTTCCCTTAAAGACGATGGATCCCGATCTGGCTTTGATCACGCCCATGATACTCTTTAAGGTGGTGCTTTTACCCATGCCGTTCCTGCCTAAAAGGGCCACTAATTCCCCCTGAGAAACGTTTAAGGAGATTCCCTGCAGGACATGACTGGTTCCGTAGAAGGTATTCAGATCTTTGACTTCCAGTAACATGGTTGGTTACCCCATCCTTTGTTTTTCGGTATAAGGTCTAAGGTGTAAGGTATACGGTTTTCCTTAAACCTTGAACCATACACCGTGAACCGATAATTACAGTTTCTTCAATACCTCAAAGCCGGCGGTTTAGTATTCCAGCTCTCCAAGGTAAGCATCCTTGACGGCCTGGTTTTCGCGGATCTCGGTCGGCGGGCCCGAGGCCAGGATTTGTCCGTAATGGAGGACGGTAATTCGGTCAGCCAAAGAGAAAACCACATCCATATCGTGCTCAATGATGACCACGGTTTTGCCTTCAGTAAGCCTGCGGATCAACTCTACCGCTGTGTGCGTTTCGTCTTTGGACATCCCGGCCGTCGGTTCGTCCAGCATGATCAGCTCCGGGTCCGTGGCCAGGGCCATGCTGATTTCCAGGGCCCGGTGTTTCCCATAGGAAAGCATTCCGGCGGGAATATTACGCTGCCCGTCCAGATTGATCCGCTTCAAAATCGCATCGGTCTCTTCGGTGATGGCCTGCATTTTATCCAGTTTTCGAAACATTTGGAAGCGGATTCCGTTTTTAGAGAGGACGGCCTGCCGAATGTTCTGGAAGGCCGTCAAACGAGCAAAAGTGCTGGTGATCTGGAAAGAGCGTCCCATGCCGATGCGTGATATTTGGTGGGGTTCGGACCGGGTGATCTCTTTTCCTTTGAAAAACACGTGTCCTTGTGACGCGTGGTAATTCCCGGTGATTACATTAAAGAGCGTTGTCTTTCCCGCCCCATTAGGCCCGATCAGGGCCAGTCTTTCCCCTTCTTTAACGTCCAGGTTGACATCAAATAAAACTTCCAACCCTTTGAAGTCGTGATACAGACCTTTGGTCTCGAGGATATTCATCAAGCCGTCTCCTTTTGAAACCATTTCGCTTTTAATGTTCTGAAAAGACCGATCAGTCCTTGCGGTGCAAAGAGGACGACCAGGACAAAAATGGCCCCGTTCACCAAACCGATTCGATCGGTAAATCGGATGACCACGTCTTCCAAAATATGAAGGATTCCCGAGCCGAGGATTGGTCCGAAGAAGCTCCCTACCCCTCCGATATAAGCCATCATCAGAGGCTTAAAACAGGTCCCTATGTCCAAGACGCCTACGGTGGTAACCAATTTCATATGCAAACCATGGACCGCACCGGCCAGTCCGGCAAAGGTGCCGCTGACAAGAAGATTGATCGCCCGGGTCTGTTGCAAATTGAACCCCAGATAATCCATTCGCAAGGCATTGTCCCGGACACCCACTATGAGACTGCCGAAGGGTGTCTTGGTGTAATACCATAATAAGAAAAGACAGAGGGCTACAAAAATGATGGCAAAATAGTAAAAATTGATCTTATCGGCCATATCGATGGAGGCCAGCCCCGGAATGTTGAGAGGTGGGACGGAGGTTATCCCGATACCATCATCCCCGCCGGTTACATCCCGCCATTTCAGGGCGCCGACATAGATAAGCTGGCTGAAGGCCATGGTCAACATGGCAAAAGCGGTTCCGCCGACCCTGACCAGCATAGGGCTTAAAATCGCGGCCAGGAGACCTGCAGACAATCCACCGATTAGGATGGTCGGCAAAAAAGGAAATCCCTCAATATGTCTTAAGACGAGAGCGACGGCATAAGCCCCGGTTCCGAAAAACATGGCGTGGCCAAAGCTCAATACACCCATGTAGCCCAGCAGCAGATTAAGTGTGACCGCATAGAAGGAATAAATGGCAAAGGCTAAGAAGAGATTGAGATAATAAAAGTTGACCAGCCGTGGTAAGATGGCCAACAGGATTATGACCAGACCCCATAGAATCCAAGTAGATAATTTGTTCCTCATTCTCTTTCTCCAAATAGCCCCATGGGTTTAAAAGCCAGCACCAGGGCCATGAAAGCGAACATCAGGACCGGGGCCAGCCGCGGGATAAACTGGATGCCGTAGGCGTTCAATTCTCCCAGAAACAGGGCGACAATAAAAGCACCTAAAAGACTGCCGAATCCGCCCACGACGACCACCACAAAAGCATCCATGCCTAACTGGTCGGCCATGCCGGGAAAGACGGTCAGGAGAGGGCCGGCCACCGCTCCGGCCACGCCGGCCAGCCAGATGCCGATTCCAAACACCAGCATAAAGACCAGGGGGGTATTGATCCCCAGGGCACTGACCATTTCGGAATCGGAAACGGCCGCCTGGACGATTTTGCCCAGACGGGTTTTGAAAAGGATCAGGGCCATAAAACCCAGAATCAGAATGGACAGTCCGATCACAAAAAGACGGTAGACGGGATAGGTCAGACCGGCAATTTTCAACAGGCCGCCTAAACCCGGGGGTATCTTGACTACCAGGCTCTCGGTCCCCCAGAAGAGCTTGACGATCTCCAGGATAAGGGTCATGATGCCCACGGTGATGAGGAGTTCGGCCAGGTGCCCGTGTTTATGCACGGGTCGTAAAAGAAACCGCTCGGTCAGGACCCCGACAAACCCGGCAACAACCGGCGCAATCACCAATCCCGCCCAAAAATTACCGGTCAGTTTTAAAACCGTGAAACAAAAATAGGCCGCCAGCATGGCAAAAGAAGCATGGGCGATATTCAGGATTCCCATCATGCCGAAGATCAGGGTCAGACCAGAAGCAATCAGAAAAAGCAACATGCCGTAAGCCAGGCCGTGAAGTGCTTGAGCCACATACAAGACAGTGGTCGGGCTCATTTTTTTATGTCCTCCTGTTAAAAAAAGTCAATAGGGAGCAATATAAAACCGGGTGAATTAAGATCTACAAGAATTGGGCTAAAAGCCCGCCTCCGCCTAAATAGAGATGAGCTTTTAGCCGGGATTTATTCCCTATTTCTTGGCTGGGGCAGCGGGTTTTTTGGCCGGAGCGGCTGGTTTCACCAGCCCCGTCACGCGTCCCACCAGCTTTACATCCATAGCAGGCAGGCAATCTTTGGACGGTATCCAGGTAGCGGGTCCGGCTGCGGCATTTTTGGGCATATCCCAATCATTGGGGAAGACCATTTCGGCAATGGGGCGGTCGGCGACCACCTGGTGATCATCGGGCCGCATGTAATGTTTCCAACCGAAGGCTTCAAAGGTGTCCCCCTCCCAGGCGGCGATAACCTTCCTGGGATCGAGGCTGCCGGCCTTTTGCACGACCTGGAAATACCAGTAGTAGCCGGTCAGGTTTCTATACCACCCGCCGTTTGGGTGTTGGTATAATGGAGTATTATAAGGTGCTTTCCAGGTTTTCCAGAGCTTACTCCACATTTCGTCAAGTTTTTTCTCCATGGGCCGGAGCTTGCGGTCCAGTTGAAAATCAGTA
>JACQYK010000345.1 GCA_016208255.1 Deltaproteobacteria bacterium
CCCTGAAGGATATCGGGGTAATCCTTCATGCCAAATTCCATCAGGATTTCGGAGCCATCCTCGATAAGGTCCAGGTCACTTTGTATACTAAAAAGGAAGACGTGGATAAGCTGACCAAGAAAGCCCGGGCCATTTACCGGACCCGTGACGAGCGGGTGGAGAAGATGACCGACGAGAGCGTGGAAACCTATTATTCCTGCACCCTGTGCCAGTCCTTCGCCCCCAACCATGTCTGCATGGTCAGTCCGGAACGAACCGGTCTCTGCGGGGCCTACAACTGGATGGACTGCAAGGCCTCTTTTGAGATCAATCCCACCGGGCCCAATCAGCCGGTTTTGAAGGGCGAGTGCCTGGATCCCAAGCTGGGCCAATGGAAAGGGGTCAATGACTTCGTCTATAAAGCCTCCCGCCAAAAGGTGGAAGGGTATAACTTTTACAGCCTGGTTTATGATCCCATGACCACCTGTGGTTGCTGCGAATGTATTGCCGCGGTTCTGCCGACCTGTAACGGGGTGATGACCGTCAACCGGGATTATACCGGTATGACCCCCTCAGGGATGAAGTTCACCACCCTGGCCGGTGTCATGGGCGGCGGGGCCTCCTCCCCCGGCTTTGTGGGGCACAGCAAATACAACATCACCCAGAGGAAGTTCATCGTCGGGGACGGCGGTCTGCTCCGCATGGTCTGGATGCCCAAGCAGCTCAAAGAAGAGCTTCGCGACCGGTTGATCCAAAGGGGAGAAGAGCTGGGGTATCCCAACCTGATCGATATGATCGCCGACGAAACCGTGGGAATGACCGAAGATGAAATCATGCCTTGGCTTCAGGAGAAAGGCCACCCGGCTGTATCCATGGAGTCGATTGTAGGATAAACCAAAAAACCGGTATAAGGTTTAAGGTGCAAGGTTTAAGGTTTACCTTGGACCTTATACCTTGAACCTTGTACCTAATTTTTTAATCGATTGTTACGGCGCTCTTATCACTAAAAAAGAAAGAGCGTTAAAAATATTATATGCGATTAAGGAGATAAGCATGGGATTAACAGGAATTCAAATCTTCAAGTTGCTGCCCAAAACCAACTGTGGGGAGTGCGGGGTGCCGACCTGTTTGGCCTTTGCCATGAATCTGGCCTCGGGCAAGGCCGAGCTGGCCTCCTGCCCCTATGTTTCCGAAGAAGCCAAGGCGCAACTGGCCGAGGCCTCAGCCCCGCCCATCCGGCCCTTAACCATCGGGGCCGGTGATCATAAAGTCAAGACCGGGGGAGAGACGGTCCTTTTCCGGCACGAAAAGACCTTTTTTAGTCCTACCGGGTTTGGGGCCCTCTTGACCACTGATATGGCCGAGGAGGTCGTCTCAGCCAAGCTCAGAAAATGGGACACTTTTCAATATGAACGGGTCGGTTTGACCTTGCGCCCAGAACTGGTGGCGGTCAAGGATCTTTCCGGGGACGCCGGAAAATTCAAAAAAACCGTTCAACAGGTTTTTGATACCAGCAATTTTAGTTTAATATTAATGAGTGAAAAGCCCGAAGTCCTGAAGGAAGGCTTGGCGGCCTGTCCCGGGGGCAAGCCCCTGCTCTATGCGGCCACCAAGGATAACTGGCAAGCCATGGCCGAATTGGCCAAAGAATCCGACTGCCCCCTGGCCGTCAAAGGGGACGGTTTGAATGGATTGATCGCCCTGACCGATAACTTGACCAAAGCCGGGTTAAAGGACCTGGTCCTGGATTCCGGGTCCAGAGGTATCAAGGAGGTCTTTGAAGATCAGGTTGCCATTCGCCGGGCCGCTCTTTCTGGAAAAGAAAAAGGCCTCGGTTTCCCCACCATCTGTCTGCCTTTTGAAATGGCCAAGGACCTGGAGACGGAGACTCTCATGGGGGCGGTGATGGTGGCCAAATACGGCGGGGTGGTGGTTTTTTCCGATTTCGAAGGCGAATCCGTTTTTCCCCTTCTATTGGAACGTTTGAATATTTACACCGATCCGCAGCGGCCGATGACCGTGACCCAGGGGATTTATGAGATCAATGGTCCGGACGAAAATTCTCCGGTCTGCGTCACCTCCAATTTCTCCCTGACCTATTTCATCGTTTCCGGGGAAATCGAGAGCAGCCGGGTTCCCACCTGGTTGTGCATCATGGATACGGAAGGGCTGTCGGTTATGACCGCCTGGGCGGCCGGAAAATTTGTCGGAGACGCGGTTGGTATTTTCATCAAAAAAAGCGGGATCGCCGACAAAGTCAAGCATCGCAACCTGATTATTCCCGGGTATGCGGCGGCCATCGCCGGCGATCTGGAAGAGGAGTTGCCGGGTTGGACGATCAAGGTCGGTCCCAGGGAAGCGGCCCATCTTCCAAAGTATCTCAGAGAACTTAAGTAGCTTTAAAAGCTGTTAGCTCATAGCTGGCACAAAAAATTAGAAGTTCAAGGTTCAAAGTTCAAGGTTCAAAAGGGAAAACCTTTGAACCTTGGGCTTTCAGCTTTGAGCTAATTACAGAAGGAGAACATTATGTTTACCATTGGAGAAAATCTCAACGTAATAAACAAAGGGATCGGCCGCGCTTTCAAAGAAAGAGACCCCAAGCCCATTCGGGAGATGGCCGAGAGGCTGGCTGCCGCCAAAGTGGATTTTATCGATATCAACCTGGGGCCGGCCAGAAAGGACGGCGAAGAGTTGATGCCCTGGGTAGTTAAGATTGTTCAGGAGGTCACCGATATCCCCCTGGCCCTGGATACCTCCAATATCGCGGCCATCGAGGCCGGACTCAAGGTCCACAAGGGCAAAGCCATTATCAATTCCATTATGGCCCGGCCGGAACGTTACACGGTCATGATCCCCCTTTGTAAGCAATACGAGGCCTGTATGATCGCTCTGTTGTGGGGACCCGAGGGTTTACCCCGCGATGAAAACGAGCGGGGTTCCCTGGCCGCCGAGCTTTTGTATGCGGCCAACGAGGCCGGTATTCCCAACGAAGATATCTTCGTGGATCCCATCATCACCCCGGTCAATATTCAACAGCAGCAATTGATGAGCACTTTGACTTTTATGAGCATGCTTCAGGACATCGCCCCGGGGGCTAAATCCACCTGCGGATTATCCAACGTCTCCAATGGGCCGCCGGATCACCTCCGGCCCATCTTGAATCAAACCTATATGATCATGCTGGAACGAAACGGCATGTATTCCTGCATCGTCGATGGGTTTGATGACAAGATACTGGAAATCGCCCGGGGTAATCGTCCGGATATCGTCGAGGTCGTTCATAAGGTCATGGACGGAGAAAGCATCGATATGGGCAGTCTGTCAAAAGAAATGCAGGACTATGTCAAAACAGCCAAAGTTATCCTGGGTCAAACCCTCTTTTCCGATTCCTGGCTGGAAATTTAATTATTCTGCCCAGGTTGGTTATTATCAGACGGCCATTTTCTATTTTTGAAAATGGCCGTTTTTTTATTCACGGATCCCTTTCCATCCCCGTGAACTTACCTTGCCAGAGCCGGATCGGTATGGTATGTTCAAGCACTTTAATTCGAAAATACGTGAGGCGTAAGGCGTGAGGCGAACCTCCCCTTTTTTTCATGCTTCGTCGGTACCCTCTCAAGCGGGCATGAGAATTGAGAAAAGGAAATTCTAAGAATTTATGGATTGGATAATCACCCTGATCGATCTTTTTATGCATCTGGATAAACATTTAAATGTTATTATCAGGGATTACGGTCTTTGGACTTATTTGATTCTGTTTGTTATCATCTTTTGTGAAACGGGCTTGGTGGTAACTCCCATCCTGCCGGGAGATTCCCTTCTGTTTGCCGCCGGGACCTTTGCCGCCATGGGTGCTCTGGATCCGTTGTGGTTGTTCGGTCTCCTCAGCCTGGCCGCCGTGGCCGGCGACACGGTCAATTACTGGATTGGAAACCTGATAGGGCCGAAGATATTTCACCAGGAGAAGGTCCGTTTTTTTAAAAAAGAAAACCTGACCCGGACCCATGAGTTTTATGAAAAGTATGGAGGGAAGACCATCATCATCGCCCGTTTCATTCCCATTATTCGGACTTTTGCTCCTTTCGTGGCCGGAATCGGTAAAATGACCTATCTGCATTTTATCTCTTTTAATGTCATCGGCGGTATAGCCTGGATCGCCATTTTTATTTTTGGAGGCTATTATTTCGGGAACCTGCCGATGGTCAAAAAAAACTTTACCCTGGTGATCATGGCCATTATTTTTATTTCCATTTTACCGGGGATTTATGAATTCCTTCGTCAGCGGATGCAATCTTCAAAAATAATCGAAAAAAGCAAATAGCTAATCAGACAAGATTAAGCGGTTCCCGAAAGGGAACCTTTTTTGAGGTCGGCCAGAGCCGACCGAACGGATTTACGGGTTTTTGCTCAGGCTCCGGAAGATCCTGAGCAACTTCGATCCGCTTCCAGGGGAAAATGACTTCGTCCGTCAGGTGATTCGGTTTGTGCTTTTCTTCCCCATGCTTGTCTGCTTTTTTGCAGACAAGTCGAAAGGCACAAAAATCAATGTTATCCTGTAAATCCTGTCTAAGATAGTATTTGAATTTCAAAAAGCTAAACAGATACAAAATTTTTTTGCCTGCGGTAAAGGATTTCTTATGGAAGAAAAGATCCGTATTTCTTCGGGAGTCAGCCAACTGGACCACCTCTTGGAAGGGCTCTATATCGGAGACAATGTAGTCTGGTATGATGATGCCGGGAGCCTGGCCTCGGTGTTTTGTTTGAACTTCATCCAAATCTCACAAAGAGAAAACAAGCCGGTTATTTATGTAACCTTTGACCGCTCGCCCCGCAATCTATTGGATAAGCTGGGTCCCCTGTCGGAAAACCCTTTTTTGACCATCCTGGATTGCTTTACTTTCGGAAAGGGGGCCGGTTCCCCGGTTTTTTTGAAATTTTATGAACTATCCTCAGCAGAAAAGCCCTATTCGATTGTCCGGGTGGAAGATCCCCGGCAAATGGACCGGGTGGTGGAGAACCTTTATGATCTTCATGCCCCTATGAAAGGGGATGTTCGCCTGGTTTTTGAAAGCCTGACCGGGATGGCCGAGCTTTGGGGAGGAGAGGACCAGGTCCTCCAATTCTATTCCCATTCCTGCCCCCGCCTTTATGAATTAAATACCGTGGCCTACTGGGTCATGGAAAAAAAGGCCCATACCCCTCGTTTCCGGGCCCAGATCAACCAGATCGCCCAGGTGGCCATTGATCTATCCATTAAGAGGGGGACCACCTCCCTGACTATTCTTAAAGCCGAAAAGCGGGAACTGGAGAATTTTCACAAGCCACACCCTTATTGGGTAAAAGACCAGGCCGTTTCTTTTGATTCGGAAAAACGCCTGGGCATGGGGATCGATCTGGGCCAGCGGGTCAAAGAACTGCGGCTGAAGAAAGGCCTGTCTCAAACGGAACTGGCCCAATTGGTGGGGGTAACTCCCAGTACCATTTCCCAGGTGGAAAGCAATATGATTTATCCTTCCTTGCCCGGGTTGTTAAAAATGGCCGAGATCCTTTCGGTGGAAGTCAGTTCTTTCTTTCAGGAACAAGGCGGAAGCAAAAAAAGGGTCATTTTCTCTCCCCGGGAAGCGGTGCCCGTAAAATTTCCGGACCTTCCGGAGGGAAGTATCTCGGGGAAATTACTGACCCCGGTGGATATCGAGACCAAGGCCGAACCCTACCTGATTGAAATCCCCCCTTTCCAGACCCTTTCCTCCCATTTTTTTGTGCATAAAGGGGAAGAGATGGGCTATCTGCTGGCCGGTGAACTTCAAGTTAAAATGGCCAGGGAGGTTTATACCCTGCACGCCGGTGAAGTGATCTGTCTGGTGTCGGAAATGCCCTGGGAATGGAAAAACTTAAGTCCTGAACCGGCCCGTTTGCTTTGGGTGAAAATTAAATAAATGGTAACACTTTAGCCTTTTGGAAAAAAATTATCAGACAGGATCAACAGGATTTACAAGTTATTTTGCTCAGGCTCCTGAAGACCCTGAGCAACCACAATCCGCTTCCCGCGGAAAATAAAATTCTCCCCGTCAGGGCGATTCGGTTTGTGCCTTTCTTCAGGAAAGGCACAAAAATCCAGGTAATCCGGTAAATCCTGTCAAAGAAAAGCATTCGAATTTCAAAAAACTAGACAGATACAATTGTGGAAGAAAGAAATTCCGATAAAATCTGCGGGCTGAATCGCAACATCTTTTTCACCGGGATGGTCAGTTTTTTTATGGATTTCAGCTCTGAGATGGTTTATCCCCTCGTTCCCCTGTTCCTGTCCTCCATACTGGGGGTTCCGAAATCCATTATTGGTCTAATTGAAGGTATTGCCGAGAGCACGGCCAGCCTGTTGAAGGTTTTCTCCGGCTGGCTTTCGGACCGCCTGGGCCATCGCAAATGGCTGATGGCCATTGGCTACGGGATTTCAACCCTGAGCCGTCCTTTAATCGCCACGGCCCCCAATTGGGGCCAGGTTCTGGCCTCCCGTTTTATCGATCGTTTCGGTAAGGGGATCCGTAATGCCCCGAGAGATGCCTTGATTGCCGAGTCCTGTCAGGAGACGCAGTTTGGACGATCCTTTGGATTTCATCGGGGGATGGATACGCTGGGGGCCGTTGCCGGACCGGCCGTAGCCTTCGGTCTGCTGGCTTTTTTTCAGGGACAGTATCGTTTGGTCTTTTGGCTTTCCATGATCCCGGGCCTGCTCGCCGTCCTGACGATTATTTTCTTTATCCGGGAAACCCGGGAGAGCCCTCTTAACCAGGTTCAGAAACCAAAACTTAGCTGGTCCGGATTCGGCCGGTCCTATAAAATTTTCATCGGGGCCGTGGTTTTATTTTCAATAGGCAATTCAAGTGATGCCTTCCTGATCCTGCGGGCCCAAAATGTGGGCATCCCCCCGGCCGTCATCCCTCTGGTTTATCTGGCTTTTAATGTGGTCTATGCCCTGGGGGCCTTGCCGGCCGGTATCGTTTCCGACCGAATAGGGCCCAAGCCGGTCATCCTGATGGCTTTTATCTTTTTCGGATTCATCTACCTGGGCTTTGCCGGGGCCAGCCAACCCCTTCACATTTGGTTGTTGTTTATCGCCTACGGCCTCTTTATGGCCATGACCGAAGGGGTCCAGAAAGCCTTTCTGGCCACCCTGGTCCCGGCGGAATTCAAGGCCACCGGGTTCGGCCTGTATAATACCCTGGTGGGTTTCTCCCTGCTCCCGGCCAGCCTCATCGGCGGTTTTTTGTGGGACCGACAGGGTCCCCGGGCCACCTTTTATTATGGTTCGATGACCGCCTGGCTGGCGGCCCTTCTTTTTATTTATTTTCTTTGGAAATACAAGGGGTCGTCAATGAAACTATGAGAAGTTCTAATAGAACCCCCCTCCTTCCGTGAAAAACGAGTAAACACTTTCACAACCCAAAATGAGAAACGGCCGAAGCGGTTAAACAGGACGGGATTATTGGATCCCAACTGGAAGTGGACCGCCGGGGGTACGTCCATTTTTAATTGATTCTCTTCAAATATATGGTAATATATAACCATTATGAAAGCCAAGTTGGTTTATCATTAGGTTTAAAAAGGGACTCCAATGAAAGTGAGAAATATCAAGATTGCTATTAAATCGAAAGATGACCTGGCTCAAGAAGTCAAAACCGTTTGGGAGAGTTTAGAAAAAGGGGAAAAAGTTCAAAAAAAAGAGGGGATCTATTTCGAAAACCTGGAGACGATGAGAAAAGTCCTCACGGAGGAACGATTAAGAATATTGAAAGTTATAAAGAAGGATCATCCTTCCTCCATTTATGCCCTGGCCAAATTACTTAAGCGAGATTCCAAAAATACGTTTGATGACGTTAACTATCTCGCTAAAGCAGGTCTCATCTCTTTGAAGAAAAAGATAGGAGGCCGGGAAATAACGACGCCCGTTGTTGATTACGATAAAATAGTCCTTGAGATCTCAGTTTAAGAAATTAGTTGAGCGCCTGCGCTCTTACTGAGCGAGTCCGATCTGCTTCATGAACTCGCCGTTGTCCCAGAAAAGGTATTCCTCGAACATGATCCCATCCTTGTTCCAGTGGCCTATAGTCGCCATCGGGATGCGGTAGGCCTTGCCGGTCGGCTGAATAACCTTGCCGTCCGGGAGAACCATCGGCTTCGTGAAGGTACCCTCAAGCCAGCCGGTCACGGCCGTCCACTTGCCGTCCGCAGTGCCGAACCGGACCGGGTGCTCCTTGATCCGGTTGTCGGGCGCGAACGTCCACATGTACTTCAGGTCCTCGATGTGCTTCTCAATGCCTTTGGTCTGGTGGCCGTCGGGCCAGTGTACTACGACATCCTTCGTGTGGCTCTTGTGGAGGTCCTGCCACTGTTGGCCGGTGTAGACGCGAAAGTCTAGGTCATCGAAGTTCGCAAGGTTCTTCGCGAGCGCGGGTGGGACTCCCTTAATCTTTGGGGTGGGCTCGCCAACCCGGGTTCCGGGCCAAAGATCTTTGTCAGCGGCAGTGGCGAGGCTGCCGCCGACCAGCAAGGCGGCGGCAAGGCTCGCACCAAGAGCGAAATTTGCAATATGGGTTCGTTTAGTTGTCATTTTTTTTATCCTTTATGTTTGGGGTTGTGCGTTCATGGGTCTCGCCTCCTCATCGATCGATAAGGAGCAAGGCTGCGTTACGTGCAAACCTCCTAAAATAAGTTTAGTTTGAATAGGGTATTAAAGAAATACGAGAAAGAGAGTATTTTGAAGAAAAAAATGCAGTATTTACGGGTTGATTACGGTTCGAACTCTTCCATTTTTCAAATAACAGAGTTTTGCGTGTCTCAGGACTGTTAAGAATAAAACGGCCTATTTGAAATCTCGGAAACCCATCCTCTCCAATAGAACGCTCAATGGAGAATCAATCCATCGTATTAATATCAAAACTATCCTTTTTTTATCCCTATTATAAATAATAGCTCGACTTTTGTATTCGTCTAGAAAAATATTAATTATAATCCTTTAGCCCCAATCCGAGGGACCATACCTATTTATTTTGAGAAAGGGTGTTGTGGTTTCTAAATTTCCAGCTCCAACCCTCGGCTCCATTTTACGCTTTCCTTCCAACCCACATGAAAGGGAGACATTCTTCAGTTCATTAAGTAATTAATTTGCACAAAGGACTTTTTCTCTGTCATAACGGGATCGAACAGCTATAGAGGTTAAATTGGCATTTAATTCATTATAAATTGAGGTGACAAAGTCTTAAAACGGTCTGTTGGCCCCTAAGCAAATATTTCCCCCTAAGAATTTAGAAAAAGAGATATCAATAAAATTGATCTCTTGTTAAAATATATCCTCGCAGCGGCGGGTCAGGAAGATTATGGGAATCGGGAAATGGGGCCTATTCATCTGGTCAAATACGTTTATCTGCCGGATTTGGCTTAGAAGGATGTTGGAAGCTCGCAAATAAAAAAAATGTCAAAGAAGAATTGAACAAAGGATCTCGACTGATTCGTGTTTAAGACAAAGGAAGCTAAAAGAAAGCCGAATTTATACATCATTGCCGGTCCGAATGGATCGGGGAAAACTACCTTTGTCAAACGGTTTCTGCCTTTTTATGTAGATTGTCTCAATTTTGTTAACGCCGATCTGATCGCCTCGGGTCTGGCCCCCTTTTCCCCGGAAATAGCTGCCGTGAAGGCGGGTAAGCTTATGCTGGAAGAAAT
This sequence comes from Deltaproteobacteria bacterium, assembly GCA_016208255.1. GTDB lineage: Bacteria > Desulfobacterota > RBG-13-43-22 > RBG-13-43-22 > RBG-13-43-22 > RBG-13-43-22. The sequence goes on from JACQYK010000345.1 coordinate 9,700, forward strand.
TGAAAAGTATCGTAACCAGAGGGTTGATTTTGCCTTTGAGACGACACTGGCCGGCAGGTCTCATTTAAAATTGTTAAGGGAGATGAAAGAAGAGGGTTACAAGATACACCTTTTTTTCCTATGGATACGCTCCTTGGAACTGGCTCTCAAACGAGTGAAAGAGCGCGTCAGTATGGGAGGGCACGATGTGCCGGCTCAAACTATCCTACGCAGGTTCAATCGCGGGAGAAACAATCTCTTTCACCTATATCGTCCTTTACTTGACTCTTGGATGCTGTTCGATAATTCCGGCCACCTACCGATGGTTATTGCCAAAGAGACAGGTGGGGTCAAAACAATCCTTGATGACAACCTGTTTGCAGAAATAACCAAGAAGTCGGAGGTATTATGAAGGGTCCTTCCCGTCGAAAAAGTCTGTTAGAAAAAATGCCCCTGGATGTCAAGGCGGAGCTGGCGTTGAGAGAAGCAGTTGCCGAAGCCATGGCCGAGCATAAATTGAGAGGCCATCCCATCGTTATCTGGCGGGATGGAAAGGTGGTTTCAGTACCGCCAGAGGAGATAGTTGTAACAACAGATAAGAGAAACAAACCGTCGAAAGATAACGTATTGTTTGTTAAGGAGAAAATTCCACCTTATAGCAAAACAAAAAAATAGGTCTAACCATAAAAAGGTGATCTTCAATGATCCAGAGCAAGGACAACCAGTACCTGAAAAATCTTAAAGAAAAAATTCAGGCCAAGCTGGTTGAAAAGAAATTAAAAAGAGAGCAAACCTTTTTTTCAAAATCGCCGCGATATGATGAGATTTTCTTTAATGGAGTAAAGTGGCTGGAGGGCCTGGCAAGCGACCCTGTTCAGGACCTGAAGACATTATGAGGGAATATGATCTCGATGAGGCGGACATCCTGGCCTGCATCGCCTATGGGGCGGAGATGTCACGCGAACGCTATTTTGAATATCCCGTAGAGGTCCGGCAATGAGGATAAAGCTGGATGAACACCTTAAACCCTATAATCTTTCAGATAAAAGGAAGGGGAGGAATAACCAGGAGGTTCTCAAATGGCACTATCAAAAATGACTTCCGCCAGAAAGAAAAAAATCAAAACCGTCTTATCCATGATGAACAAACAGAATCAAAGGTTCATTCCCATTGTCCGACCGCTGGTTGAGATGATGGACCTGGTGACGACCGACGATGAACTGGACTACCTTCTTAAAATGGGGACCGGCCGGTACGATTACGCACAGGCCCAAAAAGCAAGCCCCATATCCGATGAGAAGTTTCAATCCTTTTTCGAAACCATGAAAAGGAAAGGGCTGGTTCATATTGAATATGATGACCTTGGAAAAGAGACTTACCGGTTGAATGCCATTGCCGTGGGATGGTATGAAGCCATGATGCATTACCTCAGGGGGGACCCGTCGGAAAAAGCATTTTCCGGGAAGTGGAATGACTTTTTTAAGTCTTTCCGGAAATACAATTTTTACCCGTTAAGGAATATTCAGAATTTATTTCTACGAACTTTTTTAACACCTTCTCAGGACACGGCGATAATGGATCCCGGGATAGAGGGGAACAACAAAAAGAAGATTATTCCAATAAACACCAGCTTATCCGCATCAGATTCAACGGTCTACCCGACATTTTATGTCAGTGATCTTATTGAAGAGTATGGTAATAAGAAGGCCATCTACGCCTTCCCCTGTGTTTGCCGACATGGAAACAACCTCCTGGATTCACCCTGTCGTTTTGATATGCCGAGGGAATCCTGCCTGGCCTTCGGTAAGACTGCCGGGGCCTGGGCCAACTGGGGTTATGGTCGTCCTGTTTCCAAGGCTGAGGCGATAGACATTCTCAAGGAAGTCCGGGATAAAGGGGCGGTTCATTCGGTTATCCATGAAAAAGACGATTACCGGCTCCCGGTGGCGGCCATTTGTAATTGCTGCTGGGACTGCTGTGGTATTCTAAAGCCGTATAACCTGGGTGCCGCGGCTTTAAAGTATAAGGCTTCTTATACGGCTCGGATCAGGGATGATGCGGATTGCAAAGGATGCGGTAATTGCGAAAAATACTGTCCGACAACGGCCATGAAATTGGTCGACAAAAAGGTGACCTTTAACAGCAGCCGCTGCATTGGCTGCGGGCAATGCGCTTTTCAATGCCGGCAAAACAATATTGAACTGGTTCCCAACGAACGGGTCGTGTATCTGCCTGTATTAAAAAAATCAGAAGCCAGGGTCAGGGTTTGATCAGGGACAGCGTCTTTCCAGAAGAGAGACCCTTTTGGTTGAAAATGCTTAGACAGGTAAGCCTCAGAGTCGATAGGTATCTCGCCCGGAAACCAAAGCAGAAGGTAGTTCTCCTGAAAAGAGCGTATTATATCGGGCCGAATATCTAAGGGAGGATAATCTCTTTTAACTTCCAAGATTCTATTTGGCGTTCTTTAAGGGGTGGATGTAGTGATTAATGTTTTCTGTGTTTTGAAATGCGCAGGTTTTGAAGGTTTCTCTAAACCACTCTGTTATCTATCCGTAGCAGGCATGTTTTGATAACGAAAAAATGGGAAATCTCCCTCGTTCTCCCTGCTCCCGGCCAGCCTCATGGGCGGGTTTTTATGGGACCGGCTGGTGGGCCCCGGGCTACTTTTATGTACGGTTCTTTTACCGCCTGGCTGGCGGCCCTTTTATTCCTATTCTTTCTTTTAAATATTTTATTGACAAGACTCAACCCCCAATGTAATTATTTTCCAAGTTCGTAATCCGAGGTCTCCTTTCTTAATTTTCATCCACATCCCGGTTTCAAATTGCAGTTAGCCTTTCCTTAAAAAAGCCGATCCCGGAAGGGGCTCGGCCTGATGGGGGACATGGTGGAGCTTCAATGGATCTTGGGGCCTCTGCAAGAGATAAAGACAGGGTCTTTTGAATTTATTCTCAAGGCCCGGGACCCTCTGGTTCTGCCGGCTTACAAGGGCTCCACTCTAAGGGGTGGTTTCGGCTACGCCTTCAAGCGGGTGGTCTGCGCCTTGAAAAACCAGGACTGCCCGAACTGCCTGCTCAAAGAAAAGTGCATTTATTCCTACGTCTTCGAAACCCCGCCGCCGGCCGATACCCGAATCATGCGCAAGTACAAGGCCGCCCCCCATCCCTTTATCATCGAACCGCCCCTGGAGAGAAAGAGGATTTACAAAACGGGTGAGGAATTTCAATTCGGTCTGATCCTTATCGGCCGGGCCATCGATTACCTTCCCTATTTCATTTATACTTTTGAAGAGTTGGGCCGGATGGGCATCGGCAAAGGCAAATCCGGCTATGATCTGCTTTCCGTTCATAGCAACGGCCACCGAATCTACGATTCCCAATCCAAGACCCTGAAACCCTTCCCCAACCACTCTTCCAAGGATTTGGAACCCCCAACCTTGAACCTTGAACCTCAAACCTTGCACCTTTCTTTTATCACCCCGACCCGCATCCAATACAACGCCCATCTTACCCTGGATTTGGAATTCCACATCCTGATCCGCAACCTTTTGCGCCGTTTTTCTTTGCTTTATTACTTTCATTGCGGCGGCGATCCTTCCAACTGGGATTTCAAGGGGCTGATCCGTCAAGCCCAGGAGGTGAAGGTCAAGGAAAGAAAATTGCGCTGGTACGACTGGGAGCGCTATTCCGGACGGCAGGAAACCCGGATGAAGATGGGGGGCTTTATGGGTGGAATCACTTTTGAAGGAGAAATCGGGCCGTTTATGCCCTTGATCCGGGCCGGGGAGGTCTTGCATGTGGGTAAGGGGACCGGTTTTGGACTGGGGAAGTATAGAATAGGGGAAGATGTTAGTGATCTTTGAGGCTATTCGACAGCTCATGACCCCGCCCATTACCTCAAAACGGAAGATTGGCTTTGATCTGTAAGAGAACCAAATGAGATATGGGAAAAAGAGGGGGACAAAGGAAAGTTGCAAGTTGTTAATTTTCATCAACGTCCCACTAGCCTGCATAGATTAAGAGATAATTTAAAGGAAGGTATGTCATCATGGAATTTGATCAAAAAGAATATCAGAGCGTAATACTTGCTGCGTTACTGCATGATGTCGGAAAATTCATGCAGAGAGCGAACAAGTATCTTTGTAACGAAGGAGATCAGACTAATAATAGGTGTAATTTAACCGATTGCGACGGCAAGAAAAAAGGAGCTGATTATCGCCATTCATGCCATAGTTACTGGTTTATCAAGAACAACAAGAATGTTTTCGGCGAAGAATTTACCGACGGGATTGCACGATTGGTCCTTAGGCATCATGAAAAGACCAAAGACCCCTTGGAAGCCATAGTGAGAATGGCAGATCACTTTTCGGCAGGGTGCGACCGAACGGTCAAACAAGTGACGGTTTCTCATTACTTTAAGAGACAACCTTTGAGGAGTATCTTCGATAAGATAACTGTTTCACGCCAATCATCCACTAAAAACGAAAAGGAGAACTTCCACCGGATAGCAGTCTTGAGCCCAGAAAGTAGTATCCCTTCTGAGTTGAAGGAAAAAGTTTCTAAGGAAGATTACTTACGCTTGTGGGAAAAGCAATGGGACGGGCTCTACTCGGGTTTTCTTTCGGACATTCGAAAATTACAGGATCTTCCATTTAAGAGGTTCGTCCCGGCGCTCAACACTATTTTGGAACAATATACCTGGTGCGTCCCAAGTAGTACTTGGAAAGATGAACCTGACATTAGTCTTTACGACCACTTGGTCACTTCTGCCGCTTTGGCTACAGCAATGTACTGTTATTACCTGGAGACATACGGATCCAATTTTGATGCCTGGGATATACGACGTATCGACAGCTGGGATGAAGAGTGCTTTCTATTTGTGGCCGGCGACCTCAGTGGAATCCAAGATTACTTGTTCGATTTGAAGCTGGGGAAATACTCGGCAAAAGTCCTTCGCGCACGATCCTTTGAGCTGCAGATGTTGGCAGAGACTGCGATCAAGGATATTCTTGAGAAGGCAGAACTTCCTCCGATTTGCCGCATTATGAACGCAGCTGGCCGTTTCATCCTTGTGTTGCCTAATATAGAGAAATCGAGAAAGGCCATTAGAAAAGCGCGAGAAGAAATAGAAATGTTTTGCAGGGATCGTTATCTCGGACAGCTAACAATTAATATTTCCCATGGATTTGCCGCATCGGGCAGATTCCTCCGGCAGGAAACGGCATTGGATTCCTTTTTCCCCCGAATCGCTAATGATATCGAGAGGGCTAAACAAAAAAAATTTCAAGCAATTCTAAGTAACCAGAACGCATTTTTTATTCAGAATAATTACGATGAGTTTAAAAATAATCAAGACCTGTGCCCGGTTTGCGGAAAACGTCCCGTTACCAGTACAGCCAAGGACAAGGAAGACGAAGATTTATGCAGGCCGTGTAGGCAACTTATAGATACGGGTAGAAACTTAACCGATGCGAACTATCTCTCCGATGTTCCAATAGCGGATGAAGCCTGCCTGCGGTTGTTTGGGGAAACTAACTTAAGCCTCCGAAAGACCAAACCGAATCAATACAAGTGGATTTGCACTATGAACGAATATCAACCCGGCTTTCCTCTGGTATATGGAGGTGTGCACGTACCCATGATAGAGGAAAGCCATAGAGTTAATGGCAAAGACTATATCAGAAAAAGGATCAAGAGTTTCGAAGAGCTTGCAGATCAGGCTCAAGGCGACGATCGGGTTGCCATGCTAAAGGCAGACGTTGACGACCTTGGATCTATCTTTTCAATCGGTTTGGGCAAAAAAGTGTCTCTATCAAGATTTGCAACCCTTAGTAGAATGATCAATTATTTCTTCACGAGGTATGTCTTCAAGTTGGTTGAATCAGACGATCGGTTTCGGGATAGCATTTATACGGTTTTCTCGGGGGGCGATGATCTATGTGTGGTGGGACCTTGGGATAAGATTATTGTTTTTGCGAATGAAATAAATCAAAATTTTTTCAGTTTTGTCGGTCGCCTCGGCAATATTACCCTGTCTTCCGGTATAACAGTCTCAAAACCGAACTTGCCCACTCATCGTATGTTCACTGAGGCAGATGAACTATTAAATCTTTCAAAATCAGATGCTAAGGGCAAGAATCGAGTGACGCTGTTTGGGACAACCGTCACTTGGGAACAATTCGCTGTCCTTCTGCAGGTTGCCCGAAAACTTGAGGAGTACCTAAAACCCAGCAGCGGGGAAGACAAGCAACGTGAGGTAGGGAAAGGCATTTTTCAAAGGCTTCTTCAATACGGAGAAAAGGCAAAATGCCTTGAAAAGAAAGAAGATATCATCAGACCGAGAGATGCCTTATGGATATCCCAGTTTTACTATGACGTGACGAGAAACGTTCGCTCAGAGACTGATGAGTTTAAAATTTTGTGTTTAGAACATATCAAGGAGATTCGTTTGCCGGTAAGTTACGTTTTATACAAAAACAGGGAAAGGGGGTAATTCAGATGAATAAAGCAGCGATGGACAAACTCGTCTTTTTCGAAGGCAAAAAACTAAGGCCGGAGTTGCTGGACCAGGATGCAAGGAGATGGGCAGGGTGTTTAGTTTTAAGTGAAGACAAAACAGATAAGAAAGGGAAGTCGTTTGTCAACTATCATGGCGTGAGTAGGCACCAACTGAGGAGACTTTATGATGAGGTAAAGCATTATCAGAAGCTTCTTGAAGATAAAAAGAAACTTTATCCGAAGGAAAAGGATAGGGGCTGGGATGAAGTAAAACCGCTTGTAAAAATGGTGAGGGCCAAAACGGCCTATATGGTCGCCAGAATGAAGGATAAAGAAAAAAATTTTAAAACAAAGGCGGCGTATGACTCCCTATATAATTTTATTGACCAATCTCTAAATTTGATTGACGAAGAAAGTCATTTTAATGCCTTTTGCCTTTTCTTTGAAGCAGTCTATGGTTTCTATTACCATCTTGGTGGGGCCAGTACAAAATAAGGAGGAAATTCAAATGGGACCTCAAACAAAACAGATTGCCATTTTACATTTGACGGGTGTGATCGAAGTTGTCACTGGGCTTCATATCGGAGCAGGTAATAACGCTATTGAAATCGGCGGGATGGATAACCCAGTTGTTAGAAATCCCTTAACAAATGAGCCATATATTCCTGGTTCCTCTATAAAGGGAAAGATGCGTTCACTCGCCGAATGGGCTTACGGGAAAATTTACTCAAATGGAGAAACTCCCGGAGCAGTTTGTTCATGCGGCAATCCAGATTGCCACATATGCCGGATTTTTGGAACAAATGCTGCACGCAATGAAGCGGAAAGAAAACTTGCTCTCCAAAGAGGACCAACAAGGGTGATCGTGCGAGATGCAAAATTAATAACAAATGAAATTGAGCCGGATGATCGAGTATTGGTTGAAGAAAAATGGGAGAATACGATAAACAGGATTACCGCTGAAGCGAACCCACGGCAGATTGAAAGGGTAGTTCCGAGTACTTGCTTTAATTTTGACCTCTCTTACCGAGTAATAGATGACGGTGATGATGGGAAAAAGGATCGAGAGTTTTTCGAAAGCGTTGTGTTGCTTTCCCTTTATCTTCTTGAACTTGATTTTCTCGGTGGCGGAGGTTCAAGAGGCAATGGGAAAATTGTCTTTAAATCACTTATGGCCGATGGACAGCAGATTAAAGATTCTCAAGGGAATTGGGATTCCTCATACGAAGAGAAGATTAAATCATCCGTTAAACTCATTATTAACACGTCAGGAAACAAAGATGAAGACATACAAAGCAAAGATTAAGCTCCATTCCCCTCTTGCAACTCGAGTAAGGGGAGATACACTATTCGGCTGTGTCTGTTGGGGAATTCGTTACAACGCAGACGAACGAGAGCTCTCCTCCTTCTTGGATCGGTTCGATAATAACCCGTTTGTCATCTCTGACGGATTTCCTGAGGGAACCTTGCCAAGACCTCTTTTCTCACCAGAAAAGCATGCCACTGCCATAACTATCGAACAACTTAATAAACGAAAAAGGGTCAAAAAGATGGATTTTGTGCCAATCGGCATGATTCTTGGCAGCGACAAGGAGCCCCTTGAAGACAAGATGATTGTGGATGCGCTGGCCGGTTTGGAAGCTAAAATGAATGAATTAAAACATTGTGATTCTCTAAGCATGCACAACACTATTAACAGGCTAACCAACACAGTTGAAGAAGGCGCTCTGTACTCCGTGAACGAGATGTGGTTTAAGGAAGGCAGCATATTGGATGTATATATCGTCACTTCTCTCGATATGCCCAAAACCAAACAACTCCTGCACTGGGGGCTGGCCGAAGGGTACGGAGCAGATAAATCAACCGGTAAAGGAATGATGTCCTTAGAAGCTGTGGAAGAAATAGTATTACCAGATAAAGGCAATTTATGTTTAGCCCTTGGTTCATTCGTTCCCAATGATAGCGATGTTCTTTATGGGCTCCGAGCATTTGTTGTTTCTAAATTTGGGAAGCTTGGCGGTCATTTTGCAAATTCCATGAACCCTTTCAAAAGGCCTTTTCTAATGTACACGTCTGGGGCCACGTTCAATGCTTCAACTTTTAATGGAGTTTATGTTGGCCAACTCCTAAAAAATATTCACGAAGATCCGAAAATAAGACACCATGCCTGTGCACCGGTGTTAAGATTTTATAGCAAAGAGGATAAAGATGAAACGATACAGGGTTGATATTAGGCCGATTACGCCCATACATATCGGTACAGGTGGTGAAATCGGACTTTTGGAATATAAGGTCGTACGCACGAAAGATCAGTCCTCTGCAGAATATTTTAGATTTTCGATAGATAAAATCATGACGAGGATGGATGATCAACAAAAAAAAGAGATATTAGAAGAGATCGAAAGCAAGGATTTAAAAAGGATTATCCGTTACATTACAAAGGTGGTAACAGCGAAAGATGTGCATTATCGCATTCCTGCCTCCCCAACATTTGCGGAAGAATACTTTGCAAAAAAGGATAACCCGGAAAACCAACTTAACGTTCAGGAGATGTACCGCGACCCCTCGTCCTTTAAACCTGTCATCCCCGGTTCTTCCCTGAAAGGTGCCTTAAGGACAGCAGTAATCAACCGGATGGGCTTAAATAAAGAAATCCTAAATGTGCCGTATAAATACTATGAAAAGACCCTGTTGAACTATGACGATGCGAGAAATGACCCCTTTCGAACCGTGAGAGTCACAGACTGCCTTTTTTCCGAAAATAACAATGAAATTATAGGGCAGGTGTTTAATTTAAAAAAAGATTTCGCTAAGATGGCTATCTTCCAAGAGCAATTGATGGGAGAGCTTTCTGGAGGTGACGCAACAGGAACTTGCGAGATTTCAATTGAAGACCATCTCCAGAAGATACGTCAGATCGTCGAATATCGTGGCAGAAGATGGAGACCGTTGCCGATCAAAATCGGAGTTGAAGATATTATCGATGCCTGTAATGATTTTTATAAGAAGAATCTAAAAGACGAATACGAAAAGTTCTACAGAAATTCCAGCCATCTGAATTTAAAGAAGATTTCGGAAGAACTAAACCGGCTTGCCACTTCAATTAACGGCAATGGCAAAGAATGTTTAGTCCGCTTAGGGCGATACAGCCATATTGAAAACGTTACGATCGAGAGACATAGAAAACCATATTCAAGGAAATACGGTACATCAAGGACGGTCTCAGAAAAATGTTATCCTATGGGTTGGGTAAAGCTGAAGTTTTTTGAAATCGATCAGGGTTAGAGAGCCTTAGACCTTTTATTTAAGCAATGATAGTTCACTGGATTGATGACGCAGAATGATCAAAATCCCTTGAATAAAAAAGGATTGCGCCTCTGAAGTCCCGCTACTACCAGAAGTTCTACTGCCCCGTTGGGAGATCAGACTTGATGAATAAAGGAATGCGGCTTCAAAAACTATTTGCAACTTTTTCAAAAATTAAATGCGTAGAGAAAACTGACTTGATGAATAAAGGATTTCGACACATAGTAGTCGGTAAAAGCCTGAAATTCGGTTAAAGTCAGTTGGAAGATCAGACTTGATGAATAAAGGATGGAAAGCCGTGTCCGTTATGCGTGTCCGGTGAAGGAAATGAAGTAGTCTTAACTGGCGAAGCCCCCATATGGCTTTATTTGACCGTGGCTCATGCGCTCCACGGTAGGGCCAAAAAACTCATTTACCGTTCGCCGGTGACTGGCGATTTGGTGATCTTTGACCATGATCCCTTTTGATTCCCTATCCAATTTTGAGGCCCTTTCTACCGCCTTCCAACACGTAAAAGAAAACCATGGGATGGCCGGGGCGGATGGGGTGTCCATTAAGAGGTTTGAGGAAAACCTGGACGAAAATTTGGAAAGGTTAGTCCACGAAATTAAGGACCGGTCCTATATACCCCTTCCTTTACTGAAAATCATGGTGGATAAAGGCAATGGAGATTCTCGTGGGCTCTGTGTCCCAACGGTCAGAGACCGGGTGGTACAAACTGCGGTACTTCAGATCATAGAACCGATTTTGGAAAAGAATTTGAAGATTGCAGTTTTGCCTACCGGAAAGGGCATTCGGTGAAGCAGGCGGTTTATCGAATAAAGGAATATTATGAAAAGGGTTTCCGTTGGGTGGTGGATGCCGATATCGATGCCTTTTTTGATAGTGTGGATCATGGGTTGTTGTTGGCAAAATTGAGAAAATATATTCAGGATGAAAGGATCTTGCATCTTATAGGATTATGGCTGAAGGCAATGGTTTGGGATGGGGAATCAATAAAAAAGATCCATAAAGGGATCCCCCAGGGTTCACCAATCTCACCCATCCTGGCCAATCTGTTCTTAGACGAATTGGATGAAGCTTTCCTTAAACAGGGATACCGGATCATTAGATTCTCTGATGATTTTGTCGTTCTCTGGAGCGCCAGGATAAGCCTGGTACATCTTGCTGA
>JACQYK010000346.1 GCA_016208255.1 Deltaproteobacteria bacterium
ACTTCCTCTTCGATATCTTCTGATAGATATCCTTTCTCCCCCAGCAAAAGGCCAAGCACCTTTTCTCGAATTACTCCTTCGTTTATTGTTTCATGGGTCGAAGGGGCATTCATCCCTTCCCGGAATTGATCACCTGGACATTTTTCAATCATTTTTCTCCCTCACCTGTTTTTCAAGGAAATATATTTGAAATTCTATAATTCACGACCAGAATTGTTTAAGGACCGCTGCGCTTGAGGAGCGTTCGTCTCCAACGAACTTGAGGTTAAAAAGTTTTGACAAGTTCGTAAAAATTCGCCGGAAGCCCGAACTCGTCATTCCGGTCGGTCGGCTTTGCCGACCTTAATAAGAGACTTCCGAAGGAAGTCGAGCGAAAGCCGGAATCCAGTGTTTTTAAGTAGTTATAATGTTCTGGACCCCGGCTTTCGCCGGGGTGACGACTTTTTACGAGTTCGTCGTTTTGCCTCACGCATCACGCCTCACGCGTGCTTTTCACCTTGCACTTTCAAGAGGGAAATCCCCGCTTTTGATGTATCCCAGATCCCCTTCGTAAATCATAGTCCTGGTCTGCTGGGCAATGAGTTCCGGATCCATTTCGATTTTAGCTACCCCGGTCTTAATGGCGGCTTTGGCCACGGCCTTAGCCACCATAGGGGGGACACGAAAATCCATTCCCCTGGGAATAATATAATCCGGCTCCAATTCTTTATCCTGAATCATACCGGCAATGGCTTGAGCGGCGGCAATTTTCATAGGTTCATTGATGACCCTGGCCCGCACATCCAAAGCCCCCCGAAATACTCCGGGAAAAACCAGGGAATTATTGACCTGGTTGGGTAAATCCGACCGGCCGGTGGCTACAATCAACGCCCCGGCCTTTTTGGCCTGATCCGGAAGGATCTCCGGAGTGGGGTTGGCCAGGGCGATAATGATCGGGTCTTTGGCCATGGAACGGACCATGTCCTGGGTTAAGGCCCCGGCCACCGAAAGCCCGACAAAGACATCCGCCCCGCGGATGACCTGGGACAGGTCCCCTTTTTTCTTTTCAGGATTGGTCTGTTCGGCCATTTCCTTTTTGATCCAGTTCATGCCCTCGGTTCGATCAACATTAATGGCCCCCCGGGTGTCACAAAGAATGATCCGGCGAACTCCCATTTCCAGAAGCAGCTTACTGACGGCGATGCCTGCGGCCCCGGCCCCGTTGATGACGATTTGCAGGTCCTCCAGCTTTCGATCGGAGATCTTCAGGGCATTGAGTAAAGCGGCCGTGACGACAATGGCCGTCCCATGCTGATCATCATGAAAGACCGGGATATTCATTTCTTCCTTCAACCGTTTTTCAATATAAAAACATCGGGGGGCCGAGATATCTTCTAAATTGATACCGCCGAAAGGAGCCTCCATCCTTTTGACGATTTCAACGATTTCATCGGCTACCTGGGTGGCCAGACAAATAGGAAAGGCCTCCACTCCGCCGAAGGTTTGAAACAGAAGGGCTTTGCCTTCCATGACCGGCATAGCGGCCCGGGCGCCGATATTGCCCAGACCCAGGACGGCACTGCCGTCGGTTACAATAGCCACCAAATTCCCTTTGCCCGTCAGTTCATAGACCAGCTCAGGATTTTCCCGGATCATCCGGGCCGGCCTCTCCGCTAAAGGTGGAAGATAAAACTGGCCTAAAATATAATTATCCCGAATCGCGATTTTATTTTTAATCTGAAGGACGCCTTGGTACCGGCGATGCAGTTCAAGAGACTCATCCTTTAATGATTGCTGGTTACCGGAAGGCGGGGGGACCGGCCAATGCCCTTCATAGACATATTGACGGGTCTTTTCGGCAATCTGGGCCGGATCGGCTTCACCCTGGGCCTCCCCGGTTTCAATGGCTGCTCTGGCCACGGCCTCAGCGATTCGGGGGGCAACGCGAAAATCAAAAATTTTTGGCATCACATAATCAGGAGATAACTCCTCCCGGGTAACGCAATCCGCCAGGGCTTGAGCAGCGGCCAAGGCCATGGTATCATTTATATTACTGGCCCGGCTGCCCAGGATACCCCGGAAAAATCCGGGAAAGATCATAGCCACATCCGATTGATTGGGAAAATCCGCTCGATTGAAGACCATGACCCTGGCTCCTGCCTGTCGGGCCTCTTCGGGCATGATTTCCGGTGTCGGGGTTGCCAGGGCCATTATGACCGGGTCTTTGGCCATTAAGCTAATCATGGCTGGTTTCAAGGCCCCTCCGACCGAAAGCCCGATAAAGGCGTCGGCCCCTTTTAAGGCCCCTTCCAAAGTTCCGGTGAAATTTTCCGGATTGGTTTTTTTGACAATCTCCCATTTGGCCCAGCTCATCGCCCTGGGCCGGTATTTGTATAAGGCCCCATCCCGGTCACAAACAATGACCTGCTTGATACCGGCTTTGACTAACAGGTCGGCCGTGGCCAATCCGGCCATTCCGGCCCCGTTGATGACCAGCCGGGCTTGAAGCAGGTCCTTGCCGACGATCTTCATGGAATTGATCAGGGCCGCCAAAACCGGGATGGCCACCCCCAGACCGTGATTGTTAAAAACCGGTATATTGGCCCCCCGCTCGAGATGATCGGTTATGGTGAAGCTGTGGGGGCTGGCAATGTCTTCCAGACAAAAGGCCCCGAAGGTCGAGGTCAGGGCCAGGGCGGTATCGATAAATTGATAAGGATCCTGGGTCCTGAGACAGATAGGGATGGCATCCACCCCGGCAAAGGTCTTGAATATGACCGCCTTTCCTTCCATCACCGGAATGGCCGCTTCGGGCCCGGCATGACCTAAGCGGAACAACCCGGAGCCATCGGTCAGGATACCTACAAAATTCCCCCGGCAGGACAAGGAAAAAGATTGGACCGGGTCCCGGGCGATTTCCAAACAGGGTTCCGCCACACCCGGGGTATAAACCAGACTTAGGATGTTGACATCCTTGATGGGGATCTTGGATGTGATTCCAATCACCCCCCGATATTTTTTACGGTAGACCAGGGCTTCTTCCCCGGCTCCATTTTCAAACAACATCAAATTCTCCTTAATGAAGTTCGGAGTTAGGGCAGGATCTTAAAAGATGGACTCACAAAAAGTCGCCCAAAGCCCATCTTCGTCATTCCGACGAAAGTCGGAATCCAGTAATTTTAACTACTTAAAAACATCTGGATCCCGGTTTTCACCGGGTGACGACTTTTTGCGAAACCATCTTATAAACTTATCAAAAATTATAAAAACTCTGATCCTTATTCAAAACCGTAGTCCCTTTGTCGCGGATCACCGCCATATTTTCCAACCGGACCCCGCCCCAGCCCGGCAGATAAATTCCGGGCTCAATGGTGACCACCATTCCCGGCTTTAAGGGATCGGCCTTGGCCGGGCTGAGGCTGGGCAACTCATGGGTAGCCAACCCAACCCCGTGGCCCAGGGAATGCTTGAAATATTTTCCATAACCTCCCTTGTCAATAACCGATCGGGCCAGGGCATCGGCGGCCATCGTGGTCAGTCCGGCATTGATCCCCTTTTCGGCCTGGAGCTGGGCCTGGCGAACCAAGGAATAAACCTCTTTAAATCGTTCGCTGGGCCGTCCCAGAAAAACGGTCCGGGAAAGATCGGAACAATAACCACTCCATTTGCTTCCAAAGTCGAACAGGATCGGTTCGCCCTTTTTTATTTCCCGGTCTGTTGGTTCAGCATGGGGCAGGGCGGCATGGGGTCCTGAGGCAACGATCGGCTCAAAGGCCTGATCTTCCCCCCCGTAAAAATGGATATTTTGTTTAATCTGCCAGGCGATTTCTTTTTCGGTTTTCCCCGGCCGTAACGTTTTGCTGATCTGTCTGAAAACCTCTTCAGTGATAGACAGGGACCTCTTGATCGCCGCAATTTCCCGGAGGCCCTTCTGCGCCCTCAATTCTTCAACCAACTGCTGGGTAGGCAGAAAAGAAATTGAGTTCCCTGAGGACCTTATCAATTTTTTCAGTCTTTGGAAGGTGAAAAAGCTCAAGGCCTGGGCTTCAAAGGCCATTTTTTTTATAGGTTTCAAAAATTTTCCGATTTCCGGCCAGGAGGCCTCCAAGCCTTTCCGGTATATAAAAGGATAATATCCCTTGGCCTGGCTTTGGACCTCTCCTTCAAAGCGGGGGTCAGTCCCCAGAATGGCCAGACTTTTGCCGATAATCAAAAAGCCGGAGGATTCATTAAGCTGAGGGTCGCCGGGTTTGAACCCGCTCAGATACCGCCTGTTTTCCGGTTGAGAAATGAAGATGCCGGAAAAGGATCTTTTGGATAATTCTTTCTGGAGGCAATGAACACGATCCCGGTAGGGATCAGGAATTGATTTTTTTTCTATCATAACCTTCCTGCCGTCGATTTACAGTATTATCTTTTTAAATTCCAGAAGCCTGGGGATGAAGTCTTTGTACTATTGTAAAACTGACTAATGGAAAAGAGTATAAAATAAACCCCTTGGGGAGGCAAGGGAAAACCCCCCGAAATTGTTTTGGTGATCAAGGGAGCCCCTGCTGAACTTCTTAATTACTCCATCCTTAAAAATAATCCAGGACTCCTATTCTTTTTTGACGAAGTCCCCCATTTCTTTTTGACGAAGTCCCCAAGAGACGTTATTATGTATCGTAGTCAAATAGAGCCGGATTAAACAGACATGGATGAACAATTAACCCCCCCTATGGCCAATTACCAGGATTTAAAGGATCTCTGCCTGGAGATTGCTGTTGAGGTGGGTCCCCCTGTATTCTACCGGGAGAAAGGAGAAACAGTTGAAACATCCCGGAAGACTTTTGAACAAGATGAGACGGTTCAAAAATGTTTAGGGATGGTTGCCCGGGAGGGGTTTTTCGCCGGTCATGCCGAAGCCCATATTCGCAAGGTGGCCATTGATGCCGGGGCCATCGTCCTGATTGAAACCGATGGATTGCCGGCCAATGACCAACTTGGCCAAAGGCTTCCTTTTTTGGCCCACATCGCCGGTGTTCTTCATGACATCAAGCGGTCACAACCCGAACATGCCCGCCTCGGCGCCCTTGAAGCCGAAAGGCTTCTGGTGAGGTTTGATCTGAAAGAGGCTGAACAAAGGATGATCGTCAAGGCCATTGCCAATCACGAGGCCTTTCAACCGTCTGAACCCCTTGAATCTTCCGATGCCCAGCTTCTTTCGGATGCCCTCTATGATGCCGATAAATTCCAATGGGGGCCGGAAAATTTCACCGTTACGCTCTGGGCCATGCTGGCTTTACGAAAGACCGAAAATATTCCCCTTCTTTTCCAGAGGTTTCCCCAAAGCATGGAGGGCATCGAACGTATCCGCTCCACCTTCCGCACCAATACCGGTCAGACCTATGGCCCCGATTTTATCGACCGGGGTCTCCTAATTGGCCGCCGACTTTTAGCTCAGTATAGAAATAGGCAAAAAGATTGAACTCTGAAGCATGGAGTATTGGAGTGTTGCAGTATTGCAGTATTGGTATTTCCATTCATCATCCAGTACTCCAACACTCCAGCGCTCCAGTATGAAAATTTTTTAATAACTACTCTGTGTTCTAGTTTAAACGCCTAATCCCTCAGGTTAATAAAATCTTAGCCAACTGCTGTTTGTGATAAGCCGGCTCACCCAGATAATTATAAAGGTAGCGGGAAGCCCGGGTATGAAGGGCCAGAGAATGCTCCATCGAATAACTGATGCCGCTTATGGCCCGATGTCCCATGTTGCAGGCCTGAAAATAAGCCTCACTGGCTACTGCCTTGGCCAGATGAACACTCTTCGGAACCAACCCCTGGGCATCCATTTTCCACAAGGCTTCATAGGTGGTCCAGCGGGCGGCGTCGACCTGATTGATGATTTCAATAATCATATCCTGTACCCGCTGAAAACGGCCTATGGCCTGCCCGAACTGAACTCTGACCCGGCTGTAATCCACTGCGATATCGAAAACCGCCTGACAACCGCCCACTTTATAGGCACAAAGAACAGGAATGGAACTCTGGATGCCTTTGATTAAAGGGATCCAGCCCTTATGCTTTTCTCCCAATAAAGCGGAAGGGGGCAACTTCAGGTTACTAAATTTTAATTCAAAGGTTCTGCCGATCAAATACCCCGGTAATTTTCGTATCGAAACCCCAGCCGCTTTTTTATCCACTAAAAAAAGGGAGACGGAATCCTGATCTGCTCCAGTCCGAAGCGGCACAATAAAGTGGGTGGCCGATGAGGCATCTGGAACAAACTGCTTGACTCCGTTCAGCACGAAATCTCCGTTTTTTTCTTCAGTCCTGGTTTTTATTGATCCGGAATCCCAGCCATACTCCGATTCGGTCATGGCCAGGGCCAAGACCATCGATCCATCAGCAACTTGAGGTAAAATTTCTTTTTTTTGTTTATCCGTTCCGGCTTCCTGGACGATTAGACTCCCCAATATACCCGAGGAAAAATAGGGGCCGGGTAGAGGCCCGCTCCCCAAGACCTCAAACAAGACCCCGGCAGTGGTCAGGGGATAGCCTGTCCCTCCAAACTCCTCCGGTGTAACAATTCCCAGCCAACCCATATCGATAACTTTTTTCCAAATATCCTCATTGAATCCGGTATCGGAATCATGGAGACCCATCAGCGTTTCCTTGGATATATCCCGTTTCATAAAATTGATAGCTGCAGTCTTGAGTATCTCTTCACTTTCGTTAAGCCTTAGATCCAAATTCATGGGTATTCTCCTTAGAAAAAATTGGTTATGGTTAATCCCCTTTTCCTATTGATGAGGGAGCAACATCAATCATGAAAATTGGATTTGCCGAATTCTGAAAGGAAAAGGGCATTTTCATGTCCATACTTTGACTATCTTCCTATCCGCAGCGCCCTGGATATGACGATTTTCAAGGCCTCAGGGGTACCGCCCGGTGCGATACAAAGGCCGCTTCGTTCACAAACTTCAAAAAGGCCTTCCTCCAGGAGGAGCTGATCGTCGTTGGTCAGGGTTTGAGGCCCAAGTATCCTGGTCAGATAGGCCGTCATGTTCAATCCCAACATTTTGGTGAACAAGGCGGTTTGGGGTCCGGCATAAGCGGCCCGTTTCCCAGCTCTGGGCAGGCCTGCGTTTCGCATGTGAAAAAGCCGCTCTATCTCCCCACCGATAAAAGCCTCGACCAGGTCTCCTTGCAGCAGGGGGTTCTCCAACAAACGGTTTTTTATGGCCGGATTGTTTTTACACTGGTCAAGCAGTTTTTCTACCAGGTGATTACGTGGAATAAAGGCGGCTCCCGTACCGGCGCGATCGGTATCTCTATCCCCGTGTTCGACTGTTAAGGTGGCGGTGGTAACCTTCCAGCCGTCGTTATCCCCTCCGATTAAATAGGATTCGGGAATCTTAACGTCTTCAAAAAAAACGGAATGCTTAACCCCCGGCGCACTGTCCGAAGATTGATAACAGACCTGACCGATAGTGCCCTCGGGAAAAAGATCGAGCGGGAAAATTTGAACTCCGGCCAGGCTGGCCGGGGCCAGAAACATGGCCAGATTCTGATGGCGGGGAGCCTCCAGACTGCTTCGGGTCAGGAGTAAAAATTGATCGGGTGGGGCGTAAAGACCCCCGACAAATATTTTATTGCCGTTAACAATGAAATATTCTTTTTCCTTGACCGATCGCAGGGCGTTGGTCTGCTGGTTGGCTTCATCCGTCCCGGCCTCCGGTTCGGTAAAAAGCTGCCAGGTAACCGCCTCTCCTTTCAGAATGGGGGGCAGTAAACGTTTTTTTTGGTCTTCCGTGGCACAGGCCAGGAGGGTAGGGGCGGCCAGTTTTCCTGAGTCGTAAAGGGGTGGTAAACTCAAACCCATTTCGGCCATTTCTATGTTCAGAACAGCCGATTTATCTCCCCCAAGGCCGCCGCCTCCATATTCGCTGGGATACAGGGGATAGAGCCACCCTTTCTGGCCCAGTTTGCGGCATAGATCTCGGCGCATCTCCCATTGTTCCCGGCTCATCTTAAAAATACTCCGCGGCCTGATCAGGTTTTTCGGGACATTCTTCTCCAGCCAGTCTCGGACTTCTTTGGCAAATTCCTTTTGTTCCTGGTTGTATTCATTGGAAAAGTTCATAGGCCGATCCTTTCATTTGGGTTCAATCGTTCTTGTAGTTGCCGGTGCTAAAAAATCATCGTATCAGTTTAGGGTTTTGAAAAAAAGGTAAATCCTGAATATTTTTTTGCCACAGACAAGGCAGACAAAGACGGACGAAAAGAAATGTACTGATTGATGACCTATCAATCAGTACCCCTGCCGGCCTTTTCGGCCAAGCAGGTTTTCACCTGCGAAAGGTCGCAGGTGAAAAGGTCTGTGTGTGTCCGTGTGTGTCTGTGGCAAAAAAAGTTTTTCAAAAAGCTAAAATGTTACAAATCTTCAGGCATCGGGAGGGATGGTTTATTTAGGAATCGTTACAAAACTGCTCTCCTGAAGTCAATATTTATTTACTAACGGGAAAATATATTGATTTTTGAGTTTGACAAAGCAATGCCAAAAAGATATTTCAAGCAGTGGTAAACAAAAAGAAAAGCCATTAAGGGAGGGTATTGCATGGTAAACCCGTTATTTGAACCGATCAAAATTAATAAGCTGGAAATCAAGAATCGTCTGATGCGGTCGGCCACCTGGGACGGCAGCGCGGACGAATCCGGGGGAATAACAGAAGAATCCATCCGGATATATAGAGAGCTGGGGCAAGGAGACATCGGACTGATCGTGACCGGCTATGCCTTTGTTTCCCATCCGTTGGGCCAAGCCAATCCGGGACAATATGGAATTTACAGCGACCCGCTGATTCCCGGATGGAAACGCCTGGTTAAAACCGTTCATGAGGCCGGTACCAGCAAGATTGCCATGCAGATTGTCCATGCCGGAATCAATTCCCCCTACCTGGTCCAAAACGGCTATACCCTGCTGGCGGTATCAAAAAAACCGGAATTGAACCGGCCTCACCGGGAGATGACCGAGGAAGAGATCAGAGGAATAATCAAAGATTTCGCTGAAGCGGCGGTTCGGGTCCGGGAGGCGGGCTTTGATGCCGTCCAGATCCACGGCGCACACGGCTATCTATTGAGCCAGTTTGTCTCCCCTATTTTCAATCAAAGGACAGACCGCTGGGGGGGCAGTCCGGAAAATCGCCGTCGTTTTCATCTGGAGGTCATCCGGACAATTCGGGAAGCGGTTGGGAATGATTATCCGGTATTGATTAAATTTGGGGCGGAGGATAATCAGGAAGGGGGCATGCCCTTTTCCGAGGGGCTGGAGACCTGCCGGCAAATGGTCAAAGCGGGTATAGACGGCATCGAGATCAGCGCCGGCGTGGGAACCGGCTCGGCGGCGATTTCCGAAGGTGATTTAAAAAATGGAGTGATTGACAAAGTCGTTTTCCGGGAGAAGGCGGCAGCGGTCAAGAAAGCCGTGGGGGTGCCGGTGGCCGTGGTCAATGGCATCCGCAGTCTTCAGATGGCCCAGGAGATTATTGCCGGCAACGACGCCGATATGGTTTCACTGTGCCGTCCCTTTATCCGCGAGCCGCATTTAATTTCGCGCTGGCTGAAAGGGGATACCGGCCCGGCGACCTGTATCTCCTGCAACCGCTGTTTCCCGATCCTGAGACGTAGAGAGCCGCTGGCCTGCGGGGAAGAAAGAAGGCTGGAGAGGAAAGGGAAGGATAATTAGTAGCTTAAGAATAGAATTCTACTCAAATTGTATAGAATATTTAATTTTGGTATCCGTTTAGCTTTAGGGAAAAAACCTTTTTTGCCGCAGACAAGACAGACAAAAAACAGACAAAAAGAAGTTGATCTGATTGACGACTTGTCAATCAGATCCCTGTCTGCCCTTCGGGCATGCAGGGTTTCCCCCGGCATTAGTCTGCCGGGGGAAAAATCGGTGGTGGTCTGCGTGGGTCTGCGGCAAATAATATTTATTAACAATTTAAGTGTTACCAAATTTGGTTCCGGCTTGTCCGGGTTAGGGGCTTTAGGCCGAAGAAAGAAGAAAAGGAGAACCATAAAATGAAAGCCGCTATCATCATCAAAGGAGAAACGGGTGGAACCATGAAGGTACAGGAGGTTCCCATCCCCAAGATCCGTCCTGAAGAACTGTTAATTGAAATAAAGGCCTCGGGTATAAACCGGGCCGATATTTTTCGGGTCCAGGGTACCTATGTTACCGCCTCTTCCCCGACGGCCGGTGAACGGCCGGAAATTGTTGGAGGCGAAGCCGCGGGAGTGGTTGTCGATACGGGTAAGGATGTTTCCGGTTTTGCCAAGGGGGACCGGGTGATGGGTATGTGCAATGGCGGATATGCGGAGTTCACCACCATTCATCAGCATCTGGCCATTCCTGTGCCGGAGAGGATAAACTGGGAGGAAGCGGCCACCCTTCCTGTTTCCTATATGACTGAGCATAATGCCCTGATTACCAACGGCCGGCTGAAGGCCGGGGAGTCGGTGTTGATCAACGGGGCTTCATCGGGGGTAGGGGTGGCCGCGGTTCAAATCGCCAAATTTTGGGGAGCGAAACCGCTGTTCGGCTTGGCGGGCTCTCCAGCAAAGCTGAACGCCCTTAAGGGATTGGGGGTGGATGTAGGAATTAACTACCGGACGGAGAATTTCAAAGAAGCTGTTCTGGCCGTCAATGAGGGGAAAGGGGTTGACCTGATCATTGACCATGTGGGGGGACCCCATCTGAAAGACAACTTGAAATGTATGGCCTTGAAAGGTCGTCTGGTCAGTGTAGGCCGGCTGGGGGGAGAGATCGGTCCATTAAACATGGACCTTCTGGCCCTTAAACAATTGGAGCTTATCGGGGTCACTTTCCGGACCAGAACACTTTCTGAAAGAATCGAAATCGCCCGTCGGATGACGGCCGACCTGCTCCCGGCCCTGGCAGAAGGCCGTTTGAAGCCGGTTGTCGACCGCGTATTCCCTCTGGATCAGGCCTCGGAGGCCCACCAATATATGACCACCAATGTCCAATTCGGAAAAATAGTTCTGAAAATGTTTTGAGATTTTGAGACCTGGGGAGTCCCTTTTTTCGGGGCATCCCCGCTTGCTCACTGTTTCTGTTTTTTCAATGAGGGAGTGCAACACCTTTCACAGGTTGAAAGGCAATAGGCTAAATCTGAGGTTCTCTCGATTCCTTTATAGCTGAAAGGATATCTTTCGTGGTTGCTTTCGTTTTAATTCCGGTCACATCAAAGGGTGACTTGGAACTTTTTCGAAAAAGAATTGAAAAAGTCTCCCCACCTCTTCTTTTGATAACCACTTCTTCTGTCCGGGCGAGATTAAGAAAATCGGACAGGCGTTGTCTCGCTTCTGAATAAGTATAAACTTTCATGATGGCTACTCCAAAACGGTAATACCCATTTCGCGGGCAACTTTTTTCAGGAAGGCGAAAGTTGAGTTTGTAAGTTCCATTGTTCTTCAATCCCCGGGTGTTTTGTAGTTGTCTGTTTCTGTAAAAGGGGAAGGCAGCAACAGACGAGGTTTTTAGCCTAACAGTTGCACTGACTTGTCGGCCCATATTTACATTTCATCACCAAGAATCGGTTTACGTTTTGAAACATTATCTAATATTTTTTTAAGGTCTGATTTTTTCGCCCTTTTGGCCCTACTTTTTAAATAATTTTCTGTCATGATCGCAGAAATTTTTTCAGATACGGCAGATGAAACAAATTGATTGATTGATACGCCCTCATTTTTGGCGATCTCCCTGATATGTTGATGAATTGAGTTTGGCAATCTCAAACTTAGTGCACTCATTTTATCTCCTTTAAAAGCTGCCTGGGTACTAAGGCTCTTATCCCAAATTGATCAATTCCACGGAAATCTTTACTATTGTGGGTATTAAATTGTCAAGAGAAAATCAAGCTTAAGGATGTCCCCTATTTCCCATTGACGCCACACGAAGAATTCAGTCATAGCAATGAAAAGACCCCTGAGGATCGTCTCAATCATCTTTTCCCCTTCAAAAAAATCAAGCGGAGCCCGTCCATTTAAGCGATCGGAAGCGGAGATTGCTCGGACGAAGAAATGACTCCTTTCAGCTCAAAAAGATCAAACCTCTCTTGGTTTAAGGATGGGCAATTGTTCCCAGGTGATAAAAGGGGTTATCCGGCGTTTGAACCGGCTCAGGTCATCGTAGTACATGACATCGTACACATCTTCCTCTCTTTTAAAATGCCGATCGGCCCTGTGCCGGGAGGCGTAAGAGGGAATGATTCCGATGTTGTCTTGGCCTAGAAGCCGCTTGCGGACTCCCTCCGGGTTGGCGATGGAAATTGGAAGCTTGGCCTCGTGGATGGCCAGGAACATGCACATCGTCTCCACCATGCTGCCGATTGATTCACCCTGCAACTCAACCTTGAAACCTTCTTTCCGGGACAAGGAGGGTCGCGAAACAATAAGGTCTACATGCGTTGTGTTACCCCCGCGTTTAATTTCCCACGGGTGTCCACCCCCTCCTCTCTTGGGATGGGTGCCGTCGATCCAATCGGCAAACTCCTGCTCGGAGGCTGGATCTATGTCCAGAAGCCCTTCGTGCCGGCCGTCGGCATATCGGGTATACATTTTTCGGCCGGACAACGAGGCGTCTACTGTCTCCCCTCTGTGCTTTCCGGTCAAGTAGGCGATTTTACAATACTTAAAGTAGCTGGTCGCGGTCATGGACGGTATTTCCGTATTTTCAGTTTTAAGGAAATAACCATCTTCGATCAGACGCACAAGTTTCCTGGTCCTGGCCTTGCCCAGCTCCTTGTCCAGCCGGTAGATATCGGGAAGAGAGGCGCGTAAGAAAGCATTTGGGACTACACCGTATCTGTGGCGTACTGGGTAACCGGTCTGAACTTGCTGATAGGCCCTTATCCAGTCTTTCTTTACAACGGTCAGCCATTTTCTTGCCGAAGTAATCAGTGGTTCCCATGTTGCGGAAAGCTGATCATCATTTGGCATCCTGAAAGAGGAAGAGGCCCTCATATCGGTCATCGCCCGCAGGCCTTTGTCCGGTTCAACTTCCAGACCGCCGCTATCCCCATCGACATGAGTGATGTAGAAGGTGTCTTTATACTTGTTGATGTGCAGGAGATTCCACTTTTCCCTTTGATCCGGAAAAAGGATATCCCAGACACAATCCAAAACGGACAGCTCATAGGAGAACTCTCCCAACTCCTTCAAGAAAACGAAAGTTGAGGATGTAAGATCCATTTTAGCTGTCTCCTAGAAAGGTTACCAAATGAATTTCTTCAGGATCCACGTATGAGATGACCTTCTTGGCAACAACTTGCATCGTGTTGCTAGTATGTTCATCAGGCTTATCGCTCCAATAAAAGTTCCATCGATCTTACGAGTGACGGCAAGCGTTAAACCTTGTCCTTTTGCAAATTGTTCTTGATGTTTGGAAATCCATTCCTCCGCCATGCCATTCAGGTAGGGATGGGGGATGTTGAGTGTTGTGTCGGCAATGGCTCGGTCTCCGGCAAGACACTTTACTTCAGGTGCATCTTGCAGTTCAAAAGGACGAAGCACCAATCGTTCAGTTATAATTGTTGGGATCATTTTTTTTACTCTTCGAGCTTAATAAGTTTGATGAACCTCTTTTGTTTAATCTGTTCACTGTAATGATTTTTTAAAGAAAAGCCATTTTCTTGAGAACCGATTCCACCTCTGTTACACCGGAAACACAAAAAGCCGACATACCTAGGTTACGGGCCGTTTCGATACATTCCGGATTGTCATCGAAAAATAAAAATTCATCCGCCTTTTTCCTGACCTTTTTCAACACGTGGAGAAAAGCCTCTTTACCTGGTTTCATAACGCCGATCTCATGGGAAATGAAGCAATAATCAAACTTATTTTCCAGACCGGCCTTGTCCCGAAGCCGAGCCCAATGGAGCTCGTTGTTGTTGCTGAGGCAAACAAGAACGAATTGTGATCGTAAACGGTCCAATAAATCCAGGGCTCCCGGAAGAGGCCCCTGATCCCATGACACAAACCGCTCTAAAAACTCATCGGGAAGTAGCGAAAAGTTCAATTCATCAATCACACCAGCCGCAAATTCGTGAGCAGTACATCGTCCCGTTTCAAATTTAATGACCCAAGGAGATTCCAGCCAAAATCGTCTGGCCATCTCCGGAGTTAACCGGTCGCCCGATAATTTTATCAAAGGTTCAATCCCATCCCACTGGACCAGTACCCCACCTAAATCAAAAAGGATTACACTCGGTAACTTGCTCATTTCGCCTATTTCTCAAGTATCTCAAGTTTTAAAACTTGGGGTATGAACCAGGACAAGCTTAGGGGTTCACCCGGGTTGTTTTGATAAGAATACTTTGCCCCTTCAAAATCAGGCATACATCACCCCGGTGGAGACCGATTAATCCCACATCGACATTGAACTGAGCCTGTCCGGTTCTTCAAAAATATGCTGAGTGATCAATACGTTCATGATGGTTGGAAATCAGTTTTGTTAATTCCGCAGGAAAATTAAAGATAAATTTTGGATTATTGGCGGAAAGCTCCGCTAGGTCGCCATATCCCCAAAGCACACCGGCAGAATCTATTTCATTTTTGTGAGCCGCGGTTACATCCACATCCCGATCGCCTACCATGATAGAATTTAAGGTAATTATTTTTTTTCGAAGCAGTCCTTCGAGTTGTTGCCATTTTTGAATCCCAATGTCCCCGCCGCAAACAAATTGAAAATATCTTCTAAGACCGAATAAGTTTAATACCTTTTCAGCAAAATCCGATCGCTTGGATGTACAAACCCCAAGTTTTATCCCTGATTGATAAAGAATTTGAAGTGCCGCCTCAATCCCATCATAAAGTATATTTTCAGAAAACCCGACGATTGAATATCTTTCTCGAAATATGTTGACCAGACTATCAATGTGGAGTTTATCGGATGAGGCTGTAAGATTAATAAATGTTTGATCAATCGGCGGACCAAAATATTGTATGAGATCATTGATGGGGTGTTCGGCATAACCGTGATACCTTAACGAATGATTTATTGACCGGACAAGTCCGACCGCAGAATCACTTAATGTTCCATCAAGATCGAAAATTATATAATCGTACATATATTTTAGTGTCCTTGGATCATCCCATCCCAGACCATTTCCAGGAAAACTTAAGACCATAATCAGTCAGATCCCCCAAAGGGGGTGGTTGGATAGATTCTTGGTTATAATCTCATTTTTGTATGGGTCCGCCCTTTACCCAACCGGTCACCATGGACAAAGAAATATCAACAGGAAAGACTATCGTTTCACCGGTTTTTTCTGCGTTGCGTAAGTCCGCTTCAAGTCGGGCTTTGCCTTTGGCGAACTCTTCAGGAGAAAGAAGCATCAGCTGAGAGGTGAATTCCCGGGTCAAAGAGAGAACTTCATCCCCGTGCCTGTCGTTAAGGAGGTGTTCCGCTACCTGCCAGCGGATTTCTCCAAACCCGGCGGTAATCATCCAATCGGCGATAGTCCCCGGTGAAGGATAGCGCTTCAGGTCGGCTTCAAGAGTTCCCGGAAAATAGTCATAAATGAACCACCGGTCCTGCAAAGCGTGGGGATTCATTCCTATCAACGCCAGAACTCCATAATCTTTTAAAAGCTCATACGCCTGGGTAATGAATCCCGATGGATCTTTAAAGTGATGGAGAGCGTTGACGCAATACACCATATCAAAACTTTTTCTTTGGAAAGGCAACAGACTTGCGTTTCCCTGAACGAGAGAGAAGTTCCCCTTCTGTTCGACAGCCTTGCTAAGCATACCAAGAGATTGGTCAATGCCAATTACCTGGGTCTGGTCCTGTAAAATCGTCAGCCAATGCCCGGTACCGCAACCGACTTCAAGGACCATTTCGGCTCCCGCGTCATGAATGAGATTCAACAACTTGGAGGCAATTCCCTCTGGCCGATAGGCACCACTTTTATCGCTGGTCATATCCCCGGGCAATCCCATCATAGTTGATCAATTCCTATTCCTTTTCCCGCATCTTCATTGAATCAGATGCAATAATTCTTTGAGACTAGTTATCTTGGTTACCTCGACTTCAAACCTATGGCCACTATCCAACACTCCGGTCTCATTTTCATCATTGAAGTCGAGGGTGTTTTGATCGGTTCCGTTCGTTGGACGTTGGATCAAAAAAGGAATCATACCGGCGGTTCGTGAGGCGATTACGTCCTCCTCTGTGTCACCGATATAAACCACTTCGGATGGGGCAAGGCCCGTTTGTTTTAGAGCCATATCGAAAATCCGCGGATTGGGTTTGTGAAAGCCTACGTCACCCGAGATAACAATGCTTTGGAAGAAATCCGTAAGTTGATGGTGCGATATTACTTTATTGACGTGACGCGGATGGTCGAAGTTGGAAACCAGGGCAAGGACTTTTAACCCCTTAAGGGCGCCAAGTACCGTTGCCGCATCCGGATCGACCCGTACCTGCTGCTGCCACACATGAGCGATATGATCGGCAATAACGGACACCTCATCCATACTAGGTACCAGCCCCAACCGATCACACAGGCCGTGAATCCGATTCTCGAAAATAGTGAATCCATCCTTCCCATTTTTTGGCGGGTCCTTACCGAAGAACCGGTCGCACTCTTTGGAGAAGTCTTCCTGAGATAAGGAAAGGCCCAGGGGCACGAGTCTGGAGAAGAAGGCGGTTAACCAATTCGACCAGGCCGCTTTCATGTCCCCATAGATCAGCAGCGTTCCATAGAGATCGAAGAAGACGCCCTTTATATTTTGTATCGGCTCCATATTTCCTCACGCATAACAGCGAATTTAACCCGGATGCGGTTTTGTACGCCTTCGGGTTGATATTTTTGTTTTATCTTCCATTTCTGCTTGTTGTTTTTTGTAAAAAATTAAAAACTCTTTGGGTGAAAAGACCTTTGTTCCTTGACATCGTTCAATGGGGAAATGTTTTTGATTCCCGGTAACAAGAAAGGGCGCTTGACCGGTAAGAGCGACTTCGAGAAATGGTTCATCTTCCGGATCAGGAAGTGGCTTATTCAAAGGGGAAGATGCCACGGCCTGGCCACGATAGGCGATATAGTCAAGGAGCGAAGCGACCTTTTCTTCTTCAAACAAAAACTTAGGGCGGCGCAGAACCTCCTGGTATTCCAACAGAATTCGGGCATCAAAAGAAAGCGTCAGTTCTCCGGCAGAAATCAGGCGTACAACCTCGCCACACGCCCCGAAAGGCGATAAAAGGCCGGTTACAAGGACATTGGTGTCTATGGCGACATCCATTAGTGACGTTTTTGACGAACAGCTTTTATTTCGGAATTAATTTCATCCAATGAAATCTTGTCCGTCCCTTTCTCTACCGACCTCCGTTGAAGAGAAACAACGGCCTCAACAGCACGGGCCCGGCGAAAAGCCGATAGGGATTCCTCAAGATTGGCTTCAGTTATTGCCGCAAGAATGGCTATTGGTCTTCCATTGCTGGTAACGATCATCTCCCTTTCATCCGGAAGTTCTTTCCAGATTTGTGAGGATTTGCCTCTTAAATCGCGTATGCTTAAAAATTTCATGTTTGTATCCTCCCTTTGTGTCCCATATTATGTACACAAACGTCACCCAGCGTC
The DNA here is from genome assembly GCA_016208255.1 of Deltaproteobacteria bacterium. Lineage (GTDB taxonomy): Bacteria > Desulfobacterota > RBG-13-43-22 > RBG-13-43-22 > RBG-13-43-22 > RBG-13-43-22. The sequence continues at coordinate 17,631 of JACQYK010000346.1, forward strand.
AACTCTTTTTTATAAGCCTTCTTCCACCAGTTCCGAAATATCATAAATAATCCTGTCAGGGATGACTTCCGAACCGGAGGGAAGCCCTTGTCTTGAGAAATCATTCCAGACGCCGAATATCCCCAGTTTTTGCGGGCCAGAGACATCGAATTCCAGGTTATCCCCCACGGCCCAGACTTCATCCGGACCAAGATCTAACTCCATCATAGCCCTTTTATAAACGGCCTCCTCTGGTTTTCCGAAACCCATTTCCCCTTCAATCAAAATACTCTTAAAGAATCTTTCCAGATTAAAGCGTTGGACTTTATTCCGTTGTTTTTTGGCTTCGCCGTTGGTCATCAGGGCCAGGGAAATATTTTGACGGGTCAGGATTTCCAAGGTCCCTTCCGCCTTTTCAAAAATAAAGATCTCTTCTTCCCGTTGGGCTGAAAAGCGGTCGGCCATCTCCTCGGCCAGAGAGAGGTCCTCTAGTTTGAGTTCGCGGAAGGCCAGGGAGACCGTAAATCTTCGGGCACTGTTCAGATCCTGACGGCCTTTTTTATGCCGCTCTTTATCGGACCAGAACCAGTCGCTCATCTTCTTGATTCCTCCGAACAAACGTTCGGGTTGGATAGAATCCATTCGGCCGGCATATTCCTGGCAAAGTTTTTTCCAGATCGGTTCGGCCACTGCGGAATAGGCCAGGATGGTATCATCCAGATCTATTAGTATTCCCTTAGGCAGCATCTTTCTCCCTTTATTACTTAAGAAAGCAATTTCTGAAAATTTTCTCTGCTCCTCAAGGTCGGTTGAGGGTCTTTACTGATATCGACAACCTCCAGCGTTATAATGTGAGGAAATTTATTAAAAAATTCGATAAATCCGGAAAAGTCATAATTGCCGTCACCGACGGGCAGGTGATCGTCGGTTTTCCCATGATTATCATGTAAATGAATATGCCGGATGTTTTCCTTTAAGAGGCGGATGCCCTCTTCGGCTCCCTGGCCCAGGCGGGCATGGCCGAAATCAAGAGTGAATTGAAGACTCCCCCCCACCGCCTTTCTGATCTCCAACAGGTCTTCAAAGCTTTGATCCATGGAGTTGAACCCGATATTTTCCAAACAAACGGTAATGCCTCTGCTATTGGCGTAATCATTGATCTGTTTCAAAGAGTCGATGTTATTGTCCCATTGAAGCTTCAATAGAGGATTATTATCTGTATTATGGCCGATTCGACGCTCATAGGTATGTGTTCCTGAATGAACAATCAGGGTTTTACCGCCAACGGCTGCACATAAGTCCACTGATTTGTTTATCAGTTGGACCGATTCCCTTCGTATCCCCGGACTGAAAGCGGCGATATTCATATCGTAAAAAGGGGCATGGACACAAATCTCAATACCTGATTTTTCCTGGATTTCTCTTGCCTTGGTAATGACCTCGGGCGGGCTGTTTTCCGGGTCAGCTGAAGGAAAAACACAGGAAATTTCAAAGGCGTCAAAACCGCTCTCTGCCGCCGCTTTTAATGGGGTGATCCACCTGGCGGCCATCATGGCACAACTGGGCATTCCGATTTTAGGCATAACCGTTCCTCCTCATTATAATATTTTGTCTTTATAAAACCATTTCACCGCAAAGCCGCCAAGGACGCAAAGGTAGAATAATTTTTCCTTTCTGTTGAGAGGACAGAAAGGAAAAAGCTTTCGCTACCCTTCGGGTAATTTTTGGCCGGAGGTCAGAGTCATTCTGTCAAAAAGCAGCCATTAACTTTTTAATGTTGACAGAGGATAATGAAAGGGTTATCATTCGTCAAATTAATAATTATTATAATATCTATTAGCAAGGCGAATATATGGATTTCACTTTTGAACAAATCAATGCTTTTTATGCCGTAGCCACCACCGGGAGTTTTTCTAACGCCGCGGAAAAGATCTTCCGGACCCAGTCGGCCGTCAGTATCCAGGTCGCCCGGCTGGAAGAGACGATCGGACGGCGATTGATCCACCGCACCACCAAAAGCATCGAACTGACCGAGGCCGGTAAGGTCTTTTTAGGCTATGTTGAAAAAATTCGGGGGCTTTTAGCCGAAGCCCAACAGGAGTTACTCGATCTGGAAAAAATGGAGCGGGGACGATTAACCATCTCCACCTCGGATACGACGGCCTGTTACCTCCTTCCGGGAATCCTGCAAACCTATAAAGACCATTATCCGGGGATTGAGATTGTCGTCCGGAATTCGACATCACTCCAGACCATTGAAAAGGTCATGCAAAATGAGGTGGATATCGGGATTGCCACTTTGGCCTATCTGAAACCGGGCCTGGAGGCCATCCCTCTTTTTCCCAGGTTTGATGTCGTCATCTGCCACCCGGATCATCCTCTGGCCAATCGAAAACAGGTGCTTTTAAAGGAAGTCGAAAAACACCTGTGCGTTTTGCTGGACGACCATTGTTCCTCCCGAAGGATTTTGGATCAGGCCTGTCTGACGGCCGGAGTGAAACTCTCTATTGCCATGGAGCTGAGCTCCATCGAAGTGATCAAGAACCTGGTTATGATTAAATCCGGGATATCCATCGTCCCCCAGGTCTCCGTACGCAAGGAGGTCCTGTCCGGGCAGCTATCCATGGTCAAGGTTCGTGATTTTCAGCCTAACCGGCAGTATAAAATTGGAGCTATCTACAAAAAAAACCGCTACCTATCCCTGGCTGCTCAAAGCTTCCTGAAGGAATTGAGAAACATCCCGGCCTAGAGCTCATCCGGAAATGATATTTTCGGATGAGCGCTTTCAGCGATCAGCGGTCAGCTTTCTGTTAAACCTATGGAATGAGTGCTTTAGCTGATGGCTATAGGCTGATAGCTGGCCGCTCCATCCGGAAGGGTGTAGTTTCCGGATGGAAACTGCCTGACCTAACCAAATTTATTTGATTAAATCACCTGGGCATAGTAATAAATGGTCGAGGACGAATCCTCAGTTATAGGCCGATCCCTTTGGGGGGGGCGGAAATAACCCCAAGAAACAATTTCTAAAAAAAGGAGCTGTGAACTCATGACCAAAGTTAATACCGTTCTTGGACCCATAAATACCGAAGACCTCGGATTTACCCTGATGCACGAACACCTTCTCTGTGCCTTTCCCAATGCCTACCGGGATTACCCTGATATCCTGGTACCCAATGCGTTGGAATACGTAATCACCCGTCTGAAACAGGCTAAGGCAGAGGGGGTGGATACGGTGGTGGACCTGACTACTCTCGATCTGGGGCGGGATGTCCTTTTTATCCAGGAAGCCTCCAGACAAAGCGGCGTCAAGGTCATTGCCTGCACGGGCTGGTGGCTGGACGTTCCCCGGTTCGTCAGCGGAATCATGGGCAGCGTCACCGTTGATCAGATGGCCGAATCGTTTGTCCGGGAGATTGACAAGGGAATCGGTGACACCGGCATCAAACCAGGGATTCTGAAATCAGCCAGCGACATGGGCGGGGTGACTCCACCGCAGGAAATCGCTTTAAGGGCGGTGGCCCGGGCCCATCTTAAAACCGGGGTGCCTATCGTCATTCATTCCTATCATCCGGGACAGGTGGCCAAACAGCAGTTGGATATTCTCAAGGAAGAAGGGGTTGACTTTAAATATGTCAAAGTCGACCACTGTAATGACACCACCGATGTCGAATACCTGACCTGGATTCTGGAGCAGGGTTGCACTATGGGATTGGACCGCTATCCGGGCCGGTTGGTCAGCCCCCTGGCCCGCACCAAAACTTTAAAGGCCCTGATGGTTGCCGGCTATGGGGATAAGCTCTGCCCTTCCCATGATTGTCTTTTGTCCTATGTCCTGCCCGAGGGATTCACCACCGAACAGTACGAAGTCTTGAATCCCCACCGGATACTCTACCTGAAGAAGGTGGTCTTTCCCTGGCTGAAGGAAATGGGAGTGGCCGAAGGAAAAATCAATCAATTATGTGTGACGGGGCCCAGAAATTTCCTGGAGGGGAAGTAAAACGCGGCTAAATTCAGGAGCCAGAAGTCAGAATCCAGAAGGGGGAAGATCGTTAAAAGGCTTTTGAACCTATTTTGGATTCTGACTTCTGACTTCTGGATTCCAATCATCGCCATAAATCAGGAGGGTGGTTTTTTAATTTTGAGAGATACCTTATTACCCTTATCCAAGTTAGCATCTAATAGAGATGGCAGGTCACCGAATGACCGGGGGCGATCTCCTTTTTTTGAGGGGGCTCCTTAGAACAGATCTCCAGGGACGATTCGCAGCGGGGATGAAAATGACAGCCCTTGGGCGGGAACAAGGGACTGGGCACCTCCCCCTTGAGGATGATATGCTCCCGTTTGGACTCCACCGTCGGGTTGGCGATCGGCACGGCCGACAGCAGGGCCCGGGTATAGGGATGCATCGGATTATGATAGAGATCCATCCGGGAGGCAATCTCCACCAGTTCCCCTAAATACATGACCGCGATTCGATCACTGATGTGCCGGACCACGGCCAGGTCATGGGCGATAAAAAGATAGGTCAGATTGAATTTCTCCTGAAGGTCTTCCAGAAGATTGATGATCTGGGCCTGAATGGAGACATCCAGGGCCGACACCGGCTCGTCGCAGACTATAAAACTCGGCTTGACCGCCAGGGCCCTGGCCACCCCGATCCGCTGCCTTTGCCCCCCGCTGAATTCATGCGGATAGCGGTCCCCCATCGATGGATCCAGGCCCACCACCTTGAGCAAATCCGCCGTCTGGTCCCGATACTCCGACCGGCTCCCGGCCATATTATGAATGATTAACGGCTCCCCGATAATATCCGATACTTTCATCCTCGGGTCCAGCGAACTGAAGGGGTCCTGAAAGATGATCTGCATCCGCCGGCGCAGTTTCCGGATCTCTTTCTGCCCGACCCCGGTGATATCCTGCCCTTCAAAAAAAATCTTTCCCCCCGTCGGGCGGTCCAGCTGCAGCAAGGCATTGCCGGTGGTCGTCTTGCCGCTGCCGCTTTCTCCCACCAGACCCAGGGTTTCCCCCCGCTTGACCGAAAAGCTGACCCCATCCACGGCCTTGATGTCGCCTATCTTTCGTTTAATCAGGCTGCCTACGGCCACCGGAAAATAGACCTTAAGATCCTGTACCTCAACCAATATATCGTTATTATTTGTTGACATCGACCCAGCATGCTTTCTCATGTTTTCCGCCGATGGAGACCAGTTGCGGGGTCTCTTTCCGGCATTGTTCAACGGCATAGTTACAGCGCGGATGAAAGGCGCAGCCCTCCGGAACATTGGCCAGGTTGGGCGGTTGTCCCTGGATAGGCACCAGTTTCTTTTTAATATCCTGGTCCAATTGCGGTACCGAGGCCATCAGACCGATGGTGTAGGGGTGTCTCGGGTCTTCGTAGATATCATGGGCCGTCCCCTTTTCCACGATCTTCCCGGCATACATGACATTGACCCGGTCCGCGTAGCGGGCCACCACCCCCAGGTTATGGGTTATGATTATCAGCGACGTCGATAAATCCCGCGTCAGCTTCTTCAGCAATTCCAAAAGCTGGGCCTGGACCGTCACATCCAGGGCCGTCGTCGGTTCATTGGCGATAATCAGCCGCGGCCCGCAGCCCATGCCCATGGCGATCATGGCCCGCTGCCGCATCCCTCCGCTGAACTGATGGGGGTAGTCCTGGATCCGTTTGTCCCCATCGGCTATCTGTACCTTGCCCAGCAGCTCCCTGGACTTTTCCAGGGCCTCGTGCAGGGCCATGTTCCGGTGCACCTCCAGCGGCTCCGCCAGCTGCCGCCCCACGGTCAGGACCGGGTTGAGCGAAGTCATCGGTTCCTGAAAGATCATGGCGATCCGGTTGCCCCGAACCTGCCGGATCTCCTCGTTGTTCAGCTTG
>JACQYK010000061.1 GCA_016208255.1 Deltaproteobacteria bacterium
AGAGGACAACCTCTTCACCTGCTCCCAGGATACCCAGGAAAAGATGAAGAATGTCATCAAGGAAAAGGGAATCAACCGGGTCGTCGTGGCCTCCTGTTCCCCCAGGACCCATGAACCCCTTTTCCAGCAGACTATCCGCGAGGCCGGGCTGAACCAGTACCTTTTTGACATGGCCAACATCCGCGACCAGGATACCTGGGTCCATCAGGGCGATCCGGCAGCGGCTACGGCCAAGGCCAAGGACCTGGTACGCATGGCCGTTTCCCGGGTTTCTTTGCTTGAGCCACTGCATAAGATCTCTTTCGGGTTGACCAAGTCGGTCCTGGTGGTCGGAGGCGGGGTGGCCGGGATGACGGCGGCCTTCAACCTGGCCCAGCAGGGGTACCCGGTTCATCTGGTGGAAAAGGGTGACACCCTCGGCGGGCAGGCCCTGAAGCTCCGCCATACCTGGAAGGGAGAGGACATTCAGGGCTATGTCAAGTCCCTGGTGGCCTCGGTGAACGACCACCCCCGGATCCAGGTCCATTTCAACACGGAAGTGGCCCGTTCCTCGGGTTTTGTCGGCAATTATACCACTGTTCTGGATCAGGGCGGCCGGACCGAAGAAATCCTCCACGGGGGGGTTGTCCTGGCCACCGGCGGACAGGAATGGCAACCGGATGTCTATGCCTATGGACAGGACCCCCGGATCATGACTTCTCTGGAACTGGACCAGGCAGTTATGAACCGCGAGGAAAAGGTTTCCAAGGCCCAGACCGCTGTCTTTATCCAATGCGTCGGTTCCCGGGAACCGGAGCGGCCCTATTGCAGCCGCGTTTGCTGTACCCACAGCGTGGAAAGCGCCCTGACTTTAAAGAAGATCAATCCGGAGATGGATATCTTTATCCTTTACCGGGACATGCGGACCTTCGGGGTCCGGGAGGACCTCTACCGGGAGGCCCGGAACCAGGGCATCACCTTTATCCGCTTTGACCTGGAAAGCAAACCGGAGGTTCGGGTGGACGGAGGCCAATTGACCGTCAGGGTCGTGGATCATGTCCTGGGCCGGCCCATCAGCCTGTCCCCGGACCTGGTCTCTCTGGCCGCGGCCATCATCCCCAACCCGGTCAAGAACCTAACCGAGATTTTCAAGGTCTCCCTAAATAATGAAGGCTTCCTGCTGGAGGCCCACATGAAGCTGCGGCCGGTGGATTTTGCAACAGACGGCATTTATCTCTGCGGCCTGGCCCATTACCCCAAGCCCATTGACGAAAGCATCGCCCAGGCCCAGGCCGCGGCCGGAAGGGCCTTGACCCTGCTGGCCAAGGATACCATCAAGGTCGGCGGCGTGGTGGCTGTGGTCCAGGAGGAGCTTTGCGCGGTCTGTCTGACTTGCGTGAGGGTTTGTCCCTTCAGGGTTCCGGTCATCGGGGAGCGGGGGGCTGCGGAAATCGATGTCACCAAATGCCAGGGCTGTGGGGTCTGCGTTTCCGAATGTCCGGCCAAGGCTATTACCCTCCAGCATTTTACCGACAAACAGGTGCTGGCCAAGGTCCAGGCCCTGATAGCGGCCTAAAAAACAGAATCCAGGAGTCAGGAGACAGAATCCAGAATTAAAGAGAAATCTTTCTTTTGTCCTTCTGGCTTCTGATTTCTGTATACCAAATAGGAGAATTTATAATGTCCCAAGAATTTGAACCGCGAATTGTAGCCTTCTGCTGCCAGTACTGAGCTTATAGTGCGGCGGACCTGGCAGGTTCGATGCGGCTGCAATATCCCACGAATATTCGAGTTATCATGGTCCCCTGTACCGGCCGGGTGGATGTCATTCACCTCCTCAATGCCATTGAGGAAGGGGCGGACGGCGTTTATGTGGCCGGGTGCCTGGAAGGGGATTGTCATTATATCAGCGGAAATCTGAAAGCCCGCAAAAGGGTCGGCCAGGTAAAAAAGATACTGGCCGAACTGGGAATCGAGCCGGAGCGGGTGGAGATGTACAATCTTTCGGCCGCTCAAGGTCCCCGGTTCGCTGAGATCGCCCGGGAGATGACCGAGAAGATTCGGGCTCTGGGACCCAGTCCGGTCCGGGCCGTGGAAAAGGCGGCCTGATTAAGAAAGGTATAAGGTACAAGGTGAAAGGTCAAAGGAAAAACGGACCTTAGGTATTAATTTTCTCTTTCTTTGAATTTTGCACCTTGGACCTTATACCTTAAACCTTTATTTATTAAGCAAGCTAATATTAATCATTGGGAGGGAATCCATGGTTGTAGCTGAACCAAAACCATTGAACGAAATCCTGGCCATGCTTCAGCCGTATAAAAAGATCCTGGTGGCCGGCTGCAAGGGGTGCGTGACCGTCTGCACTACCGGCGGGAAGAAAGAGGTAGAGATCCTGGCGGCGGAGATCAGGATCGCCCGGAAAAAAGAAGGGCAGGAAGCGGATGTCCAGGAAATCACCCTGGAGCGCCAGTGCGATCCGGAATATATCGATCAGCTGGAGGGTCCGATAAAGGATCGGGATGCCGTCCTGTCCATTGCCTGCACGGTCGGACCTCAATATATAGCCGGCCGATATATGGATAAAATGATCTTCCCGGGCCTGAATACGGTCTTCATCGGCGGCTCCCTGGAGCACGGGGTCTTTGCCGAATTCTGCCAGGCCTGCGGCTCCTGTGTAATCCATAACTTCGGCAGCCTCTGCCCCATAACTCGCTGTGCCAAGAGTTTGTCTAATGGTCCCTGCGGCGGCTCCTCCAAGGGCAAGTGCGAGATCAGCAAAGACGTGGACTGTGTCTGGCAGCTGATCTATGACCGCCTCAAGGGACTGGGCCGGCTGGACCAAATGACCCAGGTGGTACCCTGCAAGGAATGGACTACCAGCCGGGACGGCGGACCCCGGAAGATGATCAGGGAGGATTTAAGATTATGAAATCGGGAAGCAGATTAGAAAAAATACTAACCGGCGGTCATTTTGCCGTTACCGGTGAATGCGGTCCTCCAAGGAATGCTAATCCGGACATAGTCCGCCAAAAAGCAGCTCATCTGAAAGGCATGGTCGATTCGGTTAATGTGACCGATAACCAGACAGCCGTGGTCCGCATGTCCAGTTTCGCCGGATGTTTGATTCTAATTCAGGAGGGGCTGGAACCGAATTTACAGATGGTGGTTCGGGACCGGAACCGGATAGCTATTCAAAGCGATATCTTAGGCGCTCATGCCCTGGGGATTCGTAATATGCTTTGTCTTTCCGGGGATCACCAAAAGTTCGGGGATCACCCTTCGGCTAAAAACGTCTTTGACCTGGATTCGATGCAGCTCATTCAGACTGTCAAGAAAATGCGGGATGAGGGCAAATTCATCAATGATCAAGCTATTGAATATCCTCCCCAGATGTTTATCGGGGCAGCCGCCAATCCTTTTGCCGACCCGGCCGAATTTCGGGCCGTTCGCCTGGGGAAGAAGGCGGCCGCCGGGGTGGATTTTGTTCAGACTCAGTGCATCTATAATCTGGACCGTTTTGAAAAGTTTATGCAGCAGGTGCGGGATCTGGGCATTGATGAAAAGGTCTATATCATGGGTGGGGTCACCCCCATGAAATCGGTCGGTATGGCCAATTATATGAAGAACCTGGTTCCGGGCATGGATGTGCCCGAGGAGGTCATCAACCGGATGAAAGGGGTGGTCAAAAAGGATCAGGCTAAAGAAGGGATCGCCATCGCTATTGAGACCATTCAACGCCTGAAAGAAATGAAAGGGATCGCCGGAGTCCATATCATGGCCATTGAATGGGAGGAACGGGTTCCGGAGATCGTCGAGATGGCCGGTTTGCTACCCAGACCCGAAGTTTGATTTCCGATTGCGGATTGCGAAATCGGAAATCAAAGAGATCAAAGTCTTCAGTCATCATTAAACTGTTCATAGGATTCATCCGAAGTCCGGAAAATAAAAAGCCACCCGACCTTGGGTGGCTTTTTTGTTCGAAAATAGGATTGGAGGCTACTCTCGCCCTTCCCAATTTTCTTAATTCGTTGTGTCACGCCCCTGGCGGGGCATGGCGGGTTAAAGGTTTTTCAATTTGACCCGGGCTTTCTTGGCCTGCTCGGATTTCGGATAATCCTTGATAATTTTTTCCAGAAGCAACGGGCCTCTTCCAGGTATTTCCCTTTTGGGGCGGCCTTGAAATACTCTTCATATTTCTTTTTGGCGCCGGCATAGGCCTGTTTTTGGAGCAGGCTCTGGGCTGCTTCAAAAATTTCCTCCGGAGATAATTTGACCGTTTCTTTTGCTTTGTCCGTTTCCTTAGCTTCCGTTGGAGTCTCTTTGGAGTCCGGAGCACCTTCCTTGGATTTTTCCGGCTTAGCCCCCGAATCGGCCGCTGGGGGAGGAGGGGTGGGAGGTTTTTCCAGTCGCAGCAGTCTGGCCTGGAGGTCTTTCATCTCTTTGGTCACGGAATCACTGAGATGCGATTGTTCCTTAAGATGCAACTGGTCCTTTTTTTGATTATTTTCCAAAGCTTCAATACGGCCCTGCAGGATCTGGATCTGTACCTTTAGGGCCTCCTGCTGGGCCGTGGCGTTGGCTTGATTCTGGAGAATCGGCTGTGTCTGGGATTCTATCTTTCTTTCGGTTTGTTCCAGCCTTCTGGTCAAAGCGTTCTTATTTTCTTCTTGGGCATCTCTGACCTGAAACAGGGTCCGTTCCAAAGTAGTGGTCCTGTTGGCCAGGATGACAATATCATCCCTGGCGGCACATCCGGCCATGACCATGAAAAGGATTACCCCCAATAATCCGATTATTGTTTTCATTCTCCAACCTCCCTGGGGATAAGACCGTTCATGAGTTCTATTTCAAGACAAAATGGGCTCGGCGGTTTTTGGCCCAGGCCGCCTCGTTGGACCCGGTATCGATTGGCTTCTCTTCGCCGAAGCTGACCGATGAAAGCCGGTTGGCACCGATCCCCAGGGAAACCAGGTATTGCATAGCCGCATCAGCCCTTTTCTGCCCCAGGGCCAGGTTGTATTCGGCGCTTCCCCTCTCGTCGCAATGGCCTTCGATCACCGCTTTGGCGGTAGGGAAGTTTTTTAACCATTGGGCTTTTTTATTTAAATTTTGTTTAGCGTTATCGGAAAGAATATACTGGTCAAATTCGAAATAGATATCCTCGGATTCAAAATGGGCCTTATCGGAGGCTTCTTTTAAACGTCGAGCCTCCTCTTCTCTCAAGGCCTTTTCTCGCAGGGCCTTTTCTCGTAAGGCCTGTTCGGAGGCTTCCTGTTCTTTAATGCGGACGCGCTTTTTGGCTTTTTCAGCCTCGTCTTCCGTGGCGGTCGGGGGTTTGGAAACAATCCCTTCACTTTTAATTTCCTTTTTGCTGCAGGAAAAAAGAAAAAGGCCGGAAATAAAAAATAGAATAATCAATAGTCCAAAGCCGGTTTGTTTTGCTCTCACTGTGCCATCCTCCTCTTTTTATTTATAGTAAGCCTTTTGTCTCAATTAAATAAGGATGAGTTTAAAGACCTCCGTCTTGTGTTTCTCTCCTTTTAGATAATATATCTATTGTATCTTATTATTAAACTGAATCAAAGATAAAAGTAAAAAAAGTCAAAAAAACTACTCATCAAATTTTTTAGGGCACCAGGAAGGACTGAACTGTTCACCGGCTAAAAAGGTTATCCTTTTTTGATTGGCCCCATTGGAATTCATGACATAAACAGCAGACTTGCCGTGTCTATTGGAAGTGAAGACAATCATCCCTCCTTCCGGAGAGAAATCCGGGGATTCATTATTTCCCGAAGCGGTCAGTCGTTGGGGATCTCCCCCGGAGGGGGAAATGGTGAAAATCTGGAACTGGCTTCCAACCCTTCCGGAATAGGCGATCAGGTTGCCCTTTGGAGACCAGGCCGGACCGACGTTATAATTGCCCTGAAAGGTCAACCGTCTCACTTCCCGGGTGGCGACATTCAAAATATAAATCTGCGGGCTCCCGGCGCGATTGGAGACAAAGGCCACTTGTTTCCCGTCCGGAGACCAGGAGGGAGAGACTTCGATCCCCCAACTCTGGGTCAGTTGGCGGATGGAGGTTCCGTTGCGGCTCAAATGGAGGATCTGGGAATTGCCCTGATGATTCAAAGCTACTGCCAGGGATTCCCCGTCCGGATACCAGGCCGGGGTGATATTGACCCCGGGACGACTGGAGATCCTGCTGGATTGCAAGCCGGGGAGATGGAGCAGATATAAGGCCGGCGTCCCTTCTTTGTAAGAAGTATAAGCGATTTCATTACCTCGAGGAGACCAGCGAGGGGTCAGGGTAATGGAATTGTGATGCGTCAATTGTTTGAAATTACCCCCATCAAAATCAGCGGAATAGATTTCCTTCTTTCCCGCAACAGTGGAGATAAAGGCGATCCGGGTTTGGAAAGGGCCGTGTTCTCCGGTCAGGAGGAAAAGGATTTCATCGGCAAAGCGATGGATCGCTTTGGGGTAATCCCTGGTGGAAACCAGGTATTCTTTTCCCAGAATTAACTTGCCCTGGAGAAGATCAAAGAGACGCATCTCCATCTTGAGTTGGGATCCTTCCTGACGGTAAGCCCCTTTGACCAACAAATCGGCGCCGGTCAGGGTCCAGGCATTGAAATCAATCGATCCTGACTCCTCGGACTTTCCCAGAAATCCCTTGGGATCGATCAGTTGGAAATAGCCCGTAAAATCAAGATCCCGCATTAAGAGGTTTGCTGCTGTATTTCCCAGACCGGGGTCAAGGCTTCCCTGATTATTTAAACCGGGGATAACGATCGGGATCTTTTTAATCGTCGGAGAATCGATGTCCAGGTACACCCGGGCAAAAAGCGGAAAGGGAAAGGCCAAAGAAAAAAATACGCTTAGGGTCAGCAGGACAAGGATCAGATATAATTTGATAATTGGCTTGAACATTTATTTTCCTGACAATCCTTTGGGAGAAAAGGTTAAACCAACTTCACCAAAGCCAAAAATATTCTTATGAAATCCTTCCGGCAAGGGGGGAAGGGGATCGGATTTCCTTATCGCTCTTAGGACCTCCTGGTCAAAGGCCCCGATGCCGGATTTTTTCTCGAATTTGGCATCTTCTATTCTTCCATTTCGGCTTATTTGAATTACGACTACAGCCGAGATGCCCTTCCCTTTTATCAGCCCTTCGGGCAATGACCAGTTTTTATTGATCCTGCTTATTAAGGAGGCATAATACAGTTGATTTTGAATCCCAAAACTATCCTGCCCCCCCGGGGCGGAAGAAGTGATGTTTCCCGACCCGACCGAACCTGTTCCGGCCCCGGTCGCTGAGGACGACTGCTTTCTCTTTTCGATTTGAGCCAGGGCTTTTTCCAGGGTCTGTTCATCTTTGACTTTGTCTTCCAAACGGTCCAAGGTTTTTTCCAGGGATTTTTCCTTCTGCACTTTTTGTTTTAATTGTTCCAGGGCCTGATCTAAAGTCTTGGATCGATCTTCAACCCGGAGGGCTTTTTCCGGAACCGGTTTGGGCAGGGAAACCGGTTTTGGTTCAACTCGACGGGGAGGAGGGGAAGGGGCGGAAAGGGTTTTTTTTGTTTTGGGGATAGTTCCGATCGAACCACTGCCGGGCAAGGAGACCAGATCGACGAAATAGGCCGGGTCCAACTTTTTTGCCGTCCCGCCTTTGGGGAAAATATTAAGAAAGAGCCCCAGGATCAGAAGATGAAGTCCAAGAGAAATGGAGACCATTTTCATCCATTGGTTTTCCCAGGAGGGCCCTCTCCAGGAGGAAAACGTCCTGTCGGTCATTTTTTTTCTTCACCCGGTTCGGTTACCATGCCCAATTTTTCAATTCCGGCATTCTTGATATCGCTCATAATTTGAACGACAAAACCGTAAGGAAGGGATCGATCGGCCCGTAAAAAAACCTCTCCCTCCTTTTTATTTTGGTAAAGGATTTTTAATTTTTCCTGAAGTTCATCACGGCTAACCTGATATTCATTGATGAATATTTCCTGCTTTTTATTCAAGGAGACGACCAGACGTTCTTCCCGGGAGGAAATAGCCTTGGACTGGGTTTGGGGAAGCTGGACGTCCATACCCTGCATCATCATAGGGGCCGCTACCATAAAGATGATCAGCAATACCAGCATAACGTCCACCAGGGGCGTTACGTTGATTTCCGACATCAATTTTTTATCCCCGCCGCCGACATCCATTGTCCAAAACCCTAAACAAACTTATTTGAAATTTATTATAAATACCAAACTGTTTACAATATATTAAATTGGAGTTATGGAGTACTGGAGTATTGGATTTAATCAAATCATTACTCCATCACTCCAATACTCCATTCGAAAAACCTAAAGATATCCAAGTTAAACTGTTAGAACTCTATTTCTTCATTCCCACCTTTTTATATTGGTCTCTCTCGATGATATTCAAAAAATCCGATGAAAAGTTATTCATCTCCGATTCCAGGACCCGAACCTGGTTGGAAAAATAATTATAGGCGATGACCGAAGGGATGGCGGCCGCCAATCCCGCCGCCGTGGCGATCAGGGCTTCGGAGATCCCCGGAGCGACCACGGCCAGATTGGCTCCTCCCCGGAGACCGATATTGTGAAAGGAATTCATGATGCCCCAGACCGTTCCGAAGAGCCCAATAAAAGGGGCGGTATTGCCCGTGGTGGCCAGGAAAGTCAGGGCATAACCCAGACGGGTCACCTGAGAATTCATGGCCGCCCGTAAGGCCCGGGGGATATTTTCAAAGCGAATCAAACTCGAGGAAAGGATATCCGGGGATTCCCTTTGGGTGTTCTCTTCGGTGTCCTGCTGCATTTTATACAATCTTCCCAATTCCTGATAACCGACCCGAAATACTTCGGCTACGGGGCTGTATTGAAGGTCTTTGGACTCCATATAGGCCACAGCCAGACTTTTGCTTTTCCAAAAAATCTCCTGGAAGAGATTGGTCTCCTTCCTGGCCCTGTGGATTATCCGGTATTTCATGAAGATGATGGACCAGGAGAGGATGGAAAAAGCCAACAGCAAAAAAAGGACCAGTTTGACCACCGCCCCGGCGTTCCAAACCATGGAAAAAATTTCATTTTGCGTAATGATGGAAAACATGGGATTCACTTTCCGGAAGCCGGATTGAACATCTGATCCGTTATCCTCAAATATACTTAGTCGACAGCGGGCCGGTAAAAGTTAAAAAAGAAGGTCAGGAAATATTTTTGAGTCCTCGAGATCCAAAGAAGTAAGACCTTATTAAGATTAAGAAAGGCAGATCCTAACTGAATTGACAGAACTCCCTGATAAATCATCGGATAGGGTTTTCGAAAGGGGATGGGTTCCCTAAAAAAGGCCACTCTGGGTTTTAAGTTTCCCTGGGATGTATCGATGTTTATTATTCCTCTTCCTCCTCTTCATTTTCTGCCTCTGCCGGCTCCTCTCCGATAATTTCCTTGAGGTATTCATCATATTCTTCGGCCGTCAGTAATTCATAATAATCGGTTGTAGAAGAAATATCAAGAAGGAGAATCCAACCATCTTGATAAAAATCTTCGTTGATGATTTCCAGGGTATCCAGGAGTTCCTGGTTTATCTCCACAATTTCCCCGCTCAAAGGGGAAAAAAGATCCGTGACTTCGTTTTGAGATTCTATGGAACCAAAAGACTCATCTTTGATCACCTCATCCCCTTCTTCGGGGAGGGTAATCCCGGAAATATCTCCAAGTTCTTCCTGGGCATAATCACTGATCCCGATAGTGATGCGGTTGTCGTCATCCAAGCGAGCCCAGGCGTGGTCTTTACTGTATCTTAGCTCTTCTAAGATAACCAAAATGCCCCCCTTTATTAAACCGGCTAAATTTTTTTTCAGATCCCGACTGGCGGGAAATAAAGATCAACATTTTTTTCATTAAAACTGAGGTCTAATATAACCCGATAAAATTAGCAAGTTTTTTTTTAGCCGGGAGGGATTTTTTTACTATTTAAATAACAACCCATAATTATTGAAAAAAATACCAAGAGAATGCTGATATACTGCGTATCGGACCAACTTCCCCCTAAGAGCGTTCCCCGGTTATCCCCTCTGAAAAATTCCAAAATCCATCGACCCAGGCCGTATAAAAAAAGATAATAAAGGAAAAGCCTTCCGGGGACCTTTTGTTTATCTTTAAGAAACCACAAAATTATAAAAATGAGCAGTCCGGTCAGGGATTCATAAAGTTGGGTGGGGTGTAAGGCAATGCCGGTCGGGGCCAGGGAATCGGGATGACTAAAGGTTATTCCCCAGAAACGGTTGGTTGGCTGTCCGAAGCAGCAACCGGCCGCGAAGCAACCCAGGCGTCCGAACACCTGACCAATGGCGATAGAGGGGGCCATCAGATCGGCCGTTTTCCAGAAAGGGAGTTTTTGTTTGCGAATGATCCAAAGACCGGTCAGAAAAGAGAGGATCAACCCCCCATAAAATACCAGACCGCCTTCCCACACTTTGAAAAAGTCCAAGGGGTGTTCAAGATAGTGAGGATAATTAATCATGGCGTACAAAAGCCGGGACCCCAGGATGGCCGAAAGGATGATATAAAAGGAAAGGTCCAGAATTTTCTCGGCGGGAATCCCTTTTCGGCGGGCCTCTTTAACAGCCAGTCCTATGCCCAGCAAAAAGCCGGCGGCAATAAAAAGACCGTAACTGTGAACCGTAAATCCCCCAATCTGAAAAAGAATCGGGAACATAATTACCCCTCTTTCCTGATCATATAACTGAAGACCAGGAAAAGAACCCCCAGGGTAATGGCCGAGTCGGCCACATTGAAGGCCGGCCAGTGATAGGGTCCCCAGTAGATGTCCAGAAAGTCAATTACCGCCCGAAACCGAAGCCGGTCGATCAAGTTACCAAGGGCCCCGCCTATAATTCCACCCAAGGATAAAAGGATTCCTGTTTTTTGTTGAGGATTACGAAGAGCAAAGATCAGGATCCCGGTCATAGCGACAATAGGAAACAGCAACAACAAGATATCTCTCCAGACCGGGGCTGCCCCTCCCAGGATTCCAAAGGCCACTCCTTTGTTCCGGATATGCACCAGATTTAAAAGCCCTGGGATTATCGGCTGTGAAGAATAGAGGGGGAAATGGGTGATAACATATTCCTTGGTCAAAAAATCCAGGATAACCACAACGAGAAAGGTAAGGCCCAATAACCAGTATTTTTTCATACCCAGAAGATCCTTAACTCAAATATTTTTATCCCAACATTTTTATAGGTTGATCGTGATATTTCGCTAAACACATTTCCCTTGGAGTGATGGAGTATTGGAGTATTGAAGTAATGATTTTTCAGGACCAACCTTGCGTTATTCCATTACTCCACCACTCCACTATGCCAATATTCCGGTATTCATACGCCATCACCCCATCACTCCGGCGAGGTTTTAACAGCTTCATGGCACCGGGAACAGAGGGTCGGGTGATCCGGGAAACTGCCCACCTCGGTTCGAAAATTCCAGCATCGTTCGCACTTTTCTCCCCGGGCTCTTTCGATTCGGATGATCAGTTCGGAGAATTCTGAACTGGCGAATCCTTCCAACGGCTCGCTTCCGGAATGGATTTCGACTTGGGAGACAATAAAAAGGGTCGGAAGGAACTCGGCGTAAGGTTGGATTGCCGGCATCAGGGAATTCGATAGCTTCAGGATCACCCGGGCATCCAGGGGATTACCGATGAGTTGGGAACGGCGGGCCTGTTCCAGGGCCTTGGTCACTTCGGACCTTAGCGCCAGCAGGACCGTCCATCGCTGATCCAATTCTTCATCGGCCAGTGTTATATTGATATCCGGGAACTGTGTCAGGTGGACGCTTTCGAATTCTTTATCCGCTTCGGAAAGACAAGCCCAGACCTCTTCGGCTGTAAAAGATAAAATAGGGGCCATCAATCGAACCAGGGCCTTAAGAATAATCAGCAGGGCCGTCTGGGCCGATCTTCGTTCCCAGGATTTAGGGGCCGAGGTATAGAGGCGATCCTTAAGGATATCCAGATAAAAGGCGCTTAGTTCATTGGTGCAGAACTGATAGAGGGTGTGATAGACCACATGAAAATCATATTGCTCATAAGCCCGTCTGACCCGGCTGATCACCTTCTGCAATTGAAGCAAGGCCCATCGATCCAGTTCTTCCATTTCCTTGATAGGCACCTGGTCCTGGTCGGAACGAAAGTCGGAAATATTTCCCAGCAGGAACCGGCAGGTGTTGCGGATGCGCCGATAGGCCTCCGTCAATTGCTGCAGGATATTCTGGGAGACGCGGACATCATCCCGATAATCCTCGGCCGAAACCCAAAGCCGTATGATCTCCGCCCCGTATTTTTTGATGACCTCCTCCGGATGGGTGACATTCCCCAGGGATTTGGATTCCTTCTTACCTTGGCCGTCTACTACGAAACCGTGAGTTAACACCGCCTCATAGGGGGCCTCCCCTCGGGTCCCAACCGCAGCCAGCAGGGAATGGTGAAACCAGCCCCGGTGCTGATCGCTCCCTTCCATATACAGGTCGGCCGGGGCTCCAAGGTAGGGTCGGGCTTCCAGGACCGCGGCATAACTCACACCGGAATCGAACCAGACATCCAGAATGTCGGTTTCTTTTCTGAACTGGGTTCCCTGGCAATGGGGACAAATGGTACCGGGGGGCAAGAGTTGTTCTTCGGATGAGGAAAACCAGATATCGGTTCCGTGTTTCAAGACCAGGGACTCCAGGTGGTTGAGGATCTCTCGGGTGATGATCCAGTTGTTACAGATTTGACAATAAAAGGCCGGTATAGGGACCCCCCAGGACCGCTGGCGGGACAGGCACCAGTCCGGACGGTTTTCCATCATGCTGTAAATCCTGTTTCGCCCCCAAGCCGGAATCCAGGTTACCCGATCGATCTCGGCCAGGGCCTTTTTCCTTAGGTCTTTTGTTTCCATGGAAATAAACCATTGTTCTGTAGCCCGAAAGATCACTGGTTTTTTGCAGCGCCAGCAATGGGGGTAACTGTGTTCCAGGGATTCTTCCCCCTTCAGGGCCTGGACCGGGCGTAAACGATCCTTGACGGCATCATTAGCCTCAAAAACAAACTGACCGGCGAAGAATTCGACCTCGGGAGTGAATTTTCCCCCATCGTCCACCGGGGAATAGATATCCAGATGATAGCGCAACCCGCTTTCATAATCCTCCTGACCATGGCCGGGCGCGGTATGAACGATTCCGGTGCCGTCTTCCAGGGTTACATAGGGGGCCAGGATCATGAGCGACTCCCGCTCATAAAGGGGATGCCGGCATTTCCGGCCTTCCAGAAATTTAGGGTCCAGACCGGCCAGGATACGAGGTCCGGACCAGGAAAGTTTTTGGGCACATTTTTCCAAGAGTCCCTTGGCCAGGATAAAGACTTCTTCCCCCTGCTCGACGGCAACATATTCGTAGTCAGGGTGGAAGGCCAGGGCCAGGTTGGCCGGAATGGTCCAGGGGGTGGTGGTCCAGATCAGGACTGAGACCTTTTTGTCCTTCAAGGCCGGATATTCGGACCCCAAATCGGAGATCACAGGAAAGGCGACGAAGATGGAGGGAGAGGTGTGGGGTTCGTATTCCACTTCCGCCTCGGCCAGGGCCGTCCTGCAGGAGCCACACCAGTAGATGGGTTTTTTACTTTTATAGACACTCCCTTGCAGGGCAAAGCGCCCGAACTCGCGGAGGATAACCGCCTCATAGGCATAGTTCATGGTCAGATAAGGATTGTCCCATTCCCCCAAAACCCCCAGCCTTTTAAACTCCTTCCGTTGGATGTCGATGAATTTCTCGGCATAGGCCCGGCAGCGCTGCCTGATCTCGGTTTGAGGAAGGTCTTTTCTTTTCGGCCCCAATTCCTCGTCTACCTGATGTTCAATTGGCAGGCCATGACAGTCCCATCCCGGTACATAAGGGGCGTCAAATCCCGACATCTGTCTGGATTTAACTATGATGTCTTTAATTATTTTATTGAGCGACGTGCCCATGTGAATATTCCCATTGGCATAGGGCGGGCCGTCGTGAAGAATGAATTTCTTCCGGCCCTGGGAAGCTTCCCTTATCTTTTGATATAACTGCATACTTTCCCAATACTGCAGCCATTCCGGCTCCTTTTGAGTCAGGTTGGCTTTCATGGGGAAATTGGTTTTTGGCAGATTTAATGTCTCTTTGTACTCCATAGAACCTCCGGTAAACTGTCTCTTGCTTTTCCTTATCATAACAGAGAGATAAGTCAAGGAGAAAGCAAATAATTCTCAATTAAGGCCACCAGCTATTTTGACTTAACCTGTTGGATATGTTTTATATTGTCCTTCTTTGACTCGGAGTTATTAAATCGGAAGCTTCCGGATGGGAAAGGCCGGTCCCTGGAGACGTTAGCCAATTTCCTGGTTTTTCTTCTTGACCCCTCCGGGGGCTTATTTTATACTCTGGCCACTCAAAAAAAATTCCGATCAAACAAATCCCTTTGCCTTTCTTCATGAATAATCAAGCGCCTCAACCGCTTTTTCATGTAAAGTGATTTCCCGGAACCTAAAGAGAAAATGATCGATCATAAAAACATAGCCGAGAAAACCGATATCCCACTAAAGGGAGATCCGTACAAAATCACCTCCGAGGTGGTGGATGATGCCGGTACGGTACTGACCTGTTTCTTTTTTAATCGTGGCGCAAACTTCTATGTTTTCAGCTATCACCACAAGGGATCTAGGCACCACACCCTGATCGATACCGGGGACCCCACGTATCGGGACCGGATAGAATCCCTTTTGGAGGACCAGAAGATAAATCCCCAGGGTATTGAGAGAATCATCATCACCCATCGTCATTATGATCATTGCGGTCTGTCCGATCAGCTGGCCCGAAAGTCCGGGGCAACCATCCTGGTTCATTCCAACTTCCGGAATTTCATCGAATGCCCTTTAAGTGAGGAAGACCGGCTCTGGTTAAGAGGTTTTGACCCTGGCCGGCTTCGCCGATGCCGGGTTGAATATCTATCTCCCCGTGAAGGAAATCCTGCAGCGGTAATCGACGGGCTGGATTTCCCCTTCCTGTCAAAATCCATTCCTGTCGGAGGGGCCGGCCACCTGG
>JACQYK010000348.1 GCA_016208255.1 Deltaproteobacteria bacterium
CCTACCGGTGGTCAGCACCTTTTGGCGGTATGTTCAATCGCTGGGACAAAACCAGGGAATAAGTTTGTTGCGGATCAGTGCGGCCTTAAGGGAAAGGGCCTGGAAAGGCCTTCATCGGACCTATGATCGTATTCACATAGATATCGACACGACGGTGGAGACCGTCTATGGGACGATCCAGGGAGCCAAGAAGGGGCACAATCCTCAACATCGCGGGAAGAAAGGGTTACGACCGGTATTGGCTTTCATTGCTGAAACCAAGGAATATTTGGCTGGTAATTTTCGTCGGGGAGAGACTATATCGGGTCAGGAGGTGGCCCGTTTTATTTTATCTTTTAAAAAGCTGATTCCGGGTTGTGTCCGTCAGGTCATTATCCGTGCCGATGCTGAGTTTTACAGTTGGGTGGCAGTCCAAGCCTGTCTGCGCCGAGGATATGATTTCATTATCTCGGTCAAGAGAACTCATCCTCCTTTCGATCCTACCGGTTGGTATAGTGTAGGTCGAGATAAGGAGATTCAATATAACGACTGTTTGTTCCAACCGATAGACTGGGAAAAGGAATGTCGGTTTGTGGCCCAGAGAATCCCCAAAGAAGAAAAGGAAACTTCATCCGGTTTAGTTCAGTGTGAACTTTTTGAAGATGATTTTTACAAGTATCGGATTTTTGTCACCAGTTTTGCCATTCAGGCCCACAAAGTGATTCGGAGATATGATGGACGAGCCGGGGCCGAGAATCTGATTGGGGAGGCCAAACGAGAAGGATTGGCAGCTATCCCCACCAAGAAGTTTCAAAGCAATAAGGCCTATTTTCAAGTCGTCATGCTTTCTTATAACTTGTGGCGCTATATGGTTGGGTTTGCTCATCAGCAGGATCAGGAACAAAAAACTCAAAACACGATTCATGTCTCTCGATTAAAACTATTGTTCTTGGCCGCTAAGATAGTCAGCGGGGGGAATCGGGTTCGAATCCTTTATTCAAACCATTGGAGGGGAAAAGATCGACTGGATCAACTTATTACTAACCTGGATACGATCCGAAAAACCCCTGGAATTTTAAATAGTCCCCTCGCGTGGGATTATCACTGTCAGCCACCCATGCAAAATATTTTTTGCATGAAAAAGGCGGCATAGAAATTATGACGGTTTTGACGCAAAATTCAGGTATTAAGAATTTCCAGGTATTCATCTTCTGAGTTAATTCCTCTTTCCTGTCTCTCTGCCCCTTTAGTAATACTTAGCTGCCTGTCGGCCAGGGTAATACGACCTTCCGGTGTAGCCATGGTCACCAGGCGGTATTTGGTAAAGATAGAATCCGGGGAAGTCTGGTGATAATGGCACATGTCGGAAAATTCAGCCCGATCCCGGGAAGTGAGGGTGAATTGAAATCTTGGGGTCCACGCCCCTTCGGGCTGCTGAAAGTATAAAGCATAGTCTTGGCCATGGCTGCCAACGCGGTAGGTATAGCCTTCAGAAGCCGAACCGTTCGACCCATTAATCCGAAGGGGTTCTCTGCAGGACTGACCGTTTCCGACATCGACCAGATAATCGGATTTAAGTTGGACTAAAAGCACCATATGGTCGTATTCCGGAGTCAACGAACCTCCCTTTACCATTCTGGCCGAAAGATAATCAACCCGGAAGCCAAGTCTGACCAGGAGATCGAAAAAAAGTATATTGCATTCGTAGCAAAATCCCCCTCTTTTTCTTGATACGATCTTCCGGTAAATGCTTTCCGAGCTCAGACTGATTCGACGACCGAGATGAATATCCAGGTTCTCGAAGGGAACCTTTAGCAGGAAGGCCTTTTGAAGACCTCCAAGGGTATCGAGTGTTGGTTCGGTTGGTCCCCTATACCCGATCCGTTCCAAACAGGATTCTATATCTATCAAAAAGAGTATCCTTAAAACTTATTTTCGTATTAAATCCTCATGCCTCGCCAAGGGCGTGGCGCCACGAAGCATGAAAATCGGGATTCTCCGAACTCCCAACTAAAAGCTCGATCTCTCGCCCGCTCCGCTAGAGCCCACAGAGATCACTGAGGACGAATTGATTTTTTCATTGCGGTTGAGAGGACCGCAATGAAAAACCGTTCCAGCGCTGCTGCGATCCTTGCCGGAGGCTGAGTCCGCGGTCTGAATCCCCTTCTCAGGGATTCAGACCTGTTAATAGTCTCTCTGGGTCCTCTGCGCTCTCGAGCAAAGCGGGCGAGAGATAAACGACTTTGAGCTTTTATCTATTTTCGTATTAAAGCAGAGGAGAGTAAGGCAAGGCAAGGACTCTAACCACCCATTCTTTCGGTGCCACCTCCCGGACCATCCTCATAAACTGTTTCCTGAAATCATCCGCCGGCTGGTAGGCCTTCTCCGGTTCCGGAGATTTCCAGACGTCAATGACTTCATTGGGGCTTCCGCCAATGGGCCGCCAGCTGGCGATAATGGGGAGGTTTTTATAAGACTCAGATAAGGCGGCCCAAAATGGATCCATTTTACCGGCTCCCACTTCGAGTATAGCCAGGACATATCCCAAATTGGGCGTCTGCCGGCTGTCGGCCATGGCCTGATGCAGAACCTCTACCGGAACTGCCCCGACAGGTTCAAGCAAACGGGACCGTCTGACCGGGGCGTGGTCCTCCAAACCGGCAGCATAGATTCCCCATCTTTCATTCCTGCCGGCCTTGATCCGGAAGTTCTTGAGGGCCTGCAAGTCATCAAATTCGAAAACCTGTTTAACCTGACAAAACCACTCCTCGCTGCTGGACCAGGCGGCCACCAGACGGGCGCCGACCTCCGGGCAGAGCGGAACCATGGTCTCTTGTGAGAAAGCTATGAAATCATCCAGGGCTTCCCAACTGGCCCCTTTCAAATTTAAGGTCTCTTCCAGATAAATCATTTGTTTCTCCTTTCCTTGCCTGGGTTTTTAATGATCTTATACTGGCTTAACCCATTTTACGGCCAGAAAGGCCCCGGTCATCAATCCCGCCAACCGACCGGATTCTTCAATCGTTCTGGCCTTAAGGGGATCCTCATCTTTGCCAAAATGAATGGCTGTTTTTACGCTTCCTTCAACCTCTGCCAGGGCCCTTATCTCGGCCGGTGACCGGAAGACGGCCTGCCTGAACAGGGAATGTCCCTTTTTTGCCGCTTCCATTCGACGGGAGGCCCAGGGACTGATACTGTTCAGGGTAGCCACCAGGATAGACCCTCCGGGTTTAGTAACGCGAAAGGCTTCAAGAACAGCACCCCGGGCATCTTCGAGAAACTCAATGGCGGTAATGGAAATAAATTTATCGAATCGATTATCCGGAAAAGGGAGATGCCCCATATCTCCCTTGATGCTTCGGAACGTATATGGGGGCAACATTTCTTTGGCCCTGCGAAGCATGGGAAGCGAGACATCCAGACCAACAACCCGTGCCCCGGTGATCAGTAGGTAGCGGGTAAAAACACCTGTGCCGCAGCCTGCATCGAGTATCATCTCTCCTCGACCAGGTTGGGCCATCTCTAAAATGAGTCTTTTTTCATATTCCTTCACCAGACGCCCGATCGGTGTCCGGAACCATTGATCGTATTTTTCCGGCCACTCGTCGAAAATTTTTTCCATGAGGCACCACGAAGTATGAAAATGGGGCTTATGTTTATGTGGGACAGGCGCCATCGCCTGTCATTTATAATCACAGTCCCGCGTTTCGCGGGACTGTGCTACAATTTCAAAGC
>JACQYK010000349.1 GCA_016208255.1 Deltaproteobacteria bacterium
ACCATTGCCGGCAACGGGCGAAGGTGTAGGCCCTGCCTCGAATCAAAGTTTGCTGGACTGGCCGGGATTGGGCGATAAGTCACCCTTTGGACAATCCCCAAAAATAAGATCCCCCTTGGTCCGTCCCGCAATTTCAAATAGTTTGGTTAGCTTTCAGCAAAATTCTATATTTTCTGCCGGTCGGCCAACATCTGATTGCTGACTGCTGAACGCTTCATCCGGAGATAGATTCTTCAGGTCAGCGATCCCTTTTCATGATCATATAAGTCGCCAGGGCCTTGGCTACCAGTCTTCCCTGGGAATCTTTCACATCAACCTCCCCGATGGCGATATTCCCGCCCTTGTGGGTAATCTCGGCTTCGGCAATGATCTCCCCCTTGGAAAACGGCCGGATATAATTGATTTTCATTTCCACGGTGGTAAAGATTTCATCTTTTTCCACCAAGCCCTGGAGGGCCATGGCCACGGCGGAATCGGCCGGGGCGAAAACAGCGGCTCCATGGGCCGAACCGTAGGCGTGATCCAGTTTTTTGTCGTAGGGCAGCCTTATCTTGGCCCATCCCTTTTTAACATCGACCAGATCCATATTGATTAACGACCAGAAGGGGGTATTGCTTTTGACTTTAGTCAACATGGCCTTTTTAAAATTGGGAGATAATTCTTCAAATTCAGTCATGAACACTCCTTGTTTTTTTATCCTGCCCGTCTCGGGCAGTCTGTCTGTTTTATCCATAAGAGAGGACCTTGCCCCCGGTGTCAAAGCAACAGGGCGGGATTAATCCGTTCCTTTCATAGACCGCACAAAGCTTGGGGCGCAACTTGCAGTCTCCGGCGAACAAAGATATTCGAAGTTCTTTTTTCAATAAAATATTTTAACATCCAATTCTATTAAATAGAAGTCAAAAGATATATGAATTATCCCGCACCTGTTTTTCTTTTTCACCCCTCCCGGGCCTGATATTTCCATAAAAAAGTGAATTCTTCCAATTTTTAATAAATACAAATATGTAATAATAAAATAAATAAATACATAATTGTCATTTAAAAAACACATTCGATTTTAAAAAATATTAAGATAACTAATTGTAATTAATTACTATATTAAAATCGAAACCCAATTGGCATGGTTCCTGCTATAAAAAAAGAAAACGATTATCGAGACCCGGATCAACCCATCCAGGGTTGAAAGGGGAAAACGAAATCGAATTCAGAAAATGAATCAGGAGGAAAAAGAGATGAAGTTATCAAAAAAGATTTACGCACTGACGGCAGGAGTACTGCTGGTAACCGCTTCGTTCGGGTCGGTTTGGGCCGAAGAGAAAAAGGAAGAGCCAAAGCCCTATGCTACGGCCTCTTCCGCTTTTTTGACCAAGTATGTTTGGCGGGGGTATGAACTCAGCAAAGACAGTCTGGTAATTCAGCCGTCCCTGACGGTAGGATATCAAGGATTTGAAGCCAATCTTTGGGGAAATCTGGATACTAAAGACTATTATACGCGATCGGAAAAGATGAATTGGAATGAGACCGATTTGACCCTTTCGTATACCAAAGAATTGGGGCCGACCAAATTAACCGGAGGCTATATCTACTATGCTCTGGATAATGCGGAAGATTCTCAGGAGCTGTTCCTGAAAATCGCCGGTAAGATCTTGCTTTCTCCGACCTTAAGCATCTACAAGGAGATAGCTAATTATCCAGGTTGGTATTTTAATCTGGGGGCGGCCCATTCCTTAAACCTGACTAAGACTATTACTCTGGATCTGGCGGCCTCCGTGGGCTATCAGATTTCAGATACCGATAAAATCGTCAAGTATGACAGCAATCTGTTGCCGACCACCGAAAAACACAACGGGTTGCATGACGGCCTGATTTCAGTGGGAATGACCGTTCCTTTTGGGAAATATTTTGCACTCAAGCCCATGGTGGCCTATTCCCTGCCCTTGTCGGATGATGCCAAAAACAGAATTAAAGGGACCAGTTTGAGTAATCAGGATAGTTTCTTTTTCGGCGGCATAACCTTTACAGCAACCTTTTAAACAGGACCTTCGGCTGCCGGCAGTCCGTTTTCAGCTTATTCTTTTCTAAAATCAGGAAAGGATAAGCTGAAAAACCGGTTCAGGATCAACAGCCAGGTCTTTTAGATAACCAAGGTTTGAAACCTTGAGGAGGCAACAATAATGAGGAAGATAATATTCTTATTTATTATGATTTTTCTGTTTTTCGGAATGGGTGTCCGGTATTGGGAGGGGCTCAGTTTGGCAGAGGAAAAGCCGATCCCCGTGGCCACCGAGCAGGCTCAACCGGCTGCCCCTGTGGCACCGCCACCGACCACCCCAGCCCCTAAACCGGACCCTTCAGGGATCAATACTGGCGGGGCGGCCGATGTGGTCGGGGCATCAGCGGGTGCTCCCACGGCCGATGAGTTGAAAAAATTGTCGGCCAATGAACCTTTGGCCGCCAAACTGGCGGATGTCATCGGCCACAACCGGATCGCCATCAATATGGTCTGGATGTTGATTTGCGGTTTTTTGGTTATGTTCATGCAAGCCGGGTTTGCCATGGCTGAAACCGGATTTACCCAAGCCAAGAATGCCGGCCATACCATGGCCATGAATTTAATGATCTATGTGATCGGTATGCTGGGGTACTGGGTCTTGGGATTTGCCCTGCAAATGGGCGGTGTCGGCGGGGTGGCCACCCTGGGGGGTGGGGCCGTCCTGAATAATGAGTTTACCCTCAGTCTATTTGGAAAAGATTTTGGCTTGTTCGGGACTACCGGTTTTTTTCTCTCCGGTGTGTCCTATGATGCAGTTGTTTTTTCCATTTTTCTTTTCCAGATGGTTTTTATGGACACGACGGCCACCATCCCCACCGGGGCCATGGCCGAGCGGTGGACCTTCAAGTCTTTTATTATTTATGGATTTTTCATCTCGGCCATTGTCTATCCCCTCTTCGCCAACTGGGTTTGGGGCGGGGGCTGGTTATCTCAATTAGGGAAAAATTTCGGTTTGGGTCATGGACATCTGGACTTTGCCGGTTCATCGGTGGTCCACATGACCGGCGGCATGGCCGCCTTGGCCGGGGCCATAGTACTGGGTCCGAGAATCGGAAAATATAAGGCGGATGGAACCCCCAATGCCATACCGGGCCATCATATTCCTATGGCCATCGTCGGTGTATTTATCCTGGCCTTCGGCTGGTTCGGATTTAATGCCGGCTCCACCCTGGCCGGGGGCGATTTGCGCATAGGAGTCGTTGCCACCAATACTATGCTGGCCGGTGCTGCGGCTGCCTTTTCTTCCATGCTGTATATGTGGATGCGCTACGGCAAGCCGGATATTTCCATGTCGGCCAACGGACTGCTGGCCGGTCTGGTGGCCATTACCGCTCCCTGCGCTTTTGTCAATTCGGTATCCGCCGTCATTATTGGATTGATAGCCGGTTTCCTGGTCTGCTGGAGTGTATTTTTCGTGGACCGGACTTTAAAAGTGGATGATCCGGTGGGGGCTATTTCCGTGCACGGGGCCAATGGGGCCTGGGGAGTTATAGCCTTGGGACTCTTCGCCGATGGAACCTATGGAGATGGATTGAACGGCGTTGCCGGTACGGTGAAGGGGTTATTTTATGGGGATGCTTCCCAATTGATGGCTCAAATTACCGGGACCCTGACCAATGTGATTTTTGTCTTTGTCATCATGTATGTCTTTTTCAAAGTCTTGGACAAAATAGTTCCCCTCCGGGTGCCGGCCGATCAAGAAATAGAGGGCCTGGATCAACACGAAGTAGCGGTTACCGCCTATCCGGATTTTAATATCCGTAAAACCCATCGTTAAGAAATTGGACAAAAAAGTATTCTAAAATAGTCGACGATAGGAGCACAGAAATGAAAAAGATCGAGGCCATCATCAAGCCTTTTAAACTGGATGAAGTGAAAGATGCTTTACAGCAAATCAACATTCGGGGTATGACCATCACGGAAGTGAAAGGGTTCGGCCGCCAGAAAGGGCATACCGAAATTTATCGGGGGGCCGAATATATCATTGATTTTATCCCCAAGATTAAATTGGAACTGATTGTGGATGATTCCCAGGTGATGCTGGCCCTCAAAACCATCCAGGAATCGGTCAGGACCGGGAAAATCGGAGATGGAAAAATCTTTGTCCTCCCGGTTGAAGAAGTGATCCGGATTCGAACCGGTGAGACCGGATCGGCGGCCATTTAAAAATCAATTGAAGGACGATCGTTTGTTGCCGGTTAGCCATCATGAGGTTGTTCTTCGGTTGGCCCCAACAAAGATCGTCTTTCAATAAAAACATTTTTGTAAGCTATATTAGTTTAAATAACAATTATGTAATAAATAATAAAAAACCCCAATCGGCTTTTATTATTATAATACAATGTTTTTATTAATTAAAATAGACTACGATCCCGTTGGCATGTTTCCTGCCTTAATAGTTTTTAAACACGATTTTAATAAATCCTATTTAGAGGAGGCGTTTGAATATGAATGCTATTAATACAGGAGATACGGCTTTTATCTTGATCGCGTCGGCCCTGGTCATGTTTATGACCCCGGGACTGGCCCTCTTTTACGGGGGGATGGTCCGGAGCAAGAACGTGCTGGGAACGATCATGCATAGTTTTATTATCCTGGGCCTGGTTACGATCGAATGGATCCTTTGGGGATACAGCACCTCTTTCGGCCCCGATCTGGGCGGAATCATCGGCAGCCTGGACTGGTTCGGGCTTTCCGGGGTCGGGATTGCCCCTTTTAAGGATTATGCCGGGACCATCCCCCATCAATCCTTTATGATCTTTCAAATGATGTTCGCCATTATCACCCCGGCCCTGATTACCGGGACTTTTGCCGAACGGATTAAATTTTCCACTTTTGTGGTCTTCACCCTGCTCTGGTGCACCCTGGTCTATAACCCGGTGGCCCATTGGGTCTGGGGGATCGGGGGCTGGCTTCGCAATCTGGGCGCCCTGGATTTTGCCGGAGGGACCGTAGTCCATATCAATTCCGGGATTGCCGCCCTGGCCGCGGCCCTGGTGATCGGCAAACGCAAAGGCTATGGGCATGAACCTTTTCATCCCCACAATCTGCCCATGACCATTATGGGGGCGGCCATCCTCTGGTTCGGTTGGTTCGGATTTAATGCCGGAAGCGCCCTGGGGGCCAACGGATTGGCGGTTTCGGCCTTTGTGACCACCCATATCGCGGCGGCGGCGGCCACTTTTTCCTGGGTATTCACCGAGTGGATGTATCGCGGCAAACCCACAACCTTGGGAGCGGCCAGCGGGTGCGTGGCCGGATTGGTGGCCATAACCCCGGCAGCCGGGTTTGTGGGGCCGGTATCGGCTTTGATGATCGGTTTGGCGGCCGGGGTGCTGTGTTACTTCGCCATCTTTCTGAAGCACAAACTGGGCTATGACGACGCCCTGGATGTGGTGGGTGTCCATGGGGTCGGCGGGACTTTCGGGGCCCTGGCCACCGGGCTTTTTGCCAGTAAGGCCGTCAATGAAGCCGGAAATAACGGGTTGTTTTTCGGCAATCCGGCCCTTTTCGGGACCCAGGCCATTGCCGTGGGCGTGACCCTTGTTTATTCTTTTGTGGTGACCATCATCATCCTCAAGGTCCTGGATTGGACCATGGGCCTGCGGGTGGAACAGGAAGATGAAGTGGCCGGTCTGGACTTGAGTCAACACAGTGAAGTGGGTTATAATTTATAGATCATTATTAATCAATTTTTTTAGACAGGATATACGGATTTTTAGGATTTATGGTACCTTTCCGGAAGAAGGGCACCAAACCTTAATCGGTGATGGGCGAAGCAAATATTTCCCCTTCCATCGGAAAAGAGAAAATTGATCTAGTAAATCATGTAAATCCTGTCAGAAAAATTTTCCGACATGGTCGGATCAGGAGGGAAAACGATGAAAAAGATCGAGGCGATTATCAAGCCGTTTAAATTGGATGAAATCAAGGAAGCCCTGCAGGGTCTGGACATCAAGGGGATGACCATAACGGAAGTCAAGGGATTCGGGCGTCAGAAAGGGCATACCGAAATTTATCGCGGGGCCGAATATATCATCGATTTTATTCCCAAGGTGAAATTAGAATTGATCCTGGATGATCCCCAGGTTCCGCAGGTTCTAAAAACCATTCAGGAAACGGCCCGGACCGGCAAGATCGGAGACGGAAAGATCTTTGTAATGCCGGTCGAAGAAGTTATTCGCATCCGGACTGGGGAACAGGGTAAAGAAGCGATATAAAAGACCGTTGCTGGTTGCTGGGTTACTGGGTTACTGAGGTACTGGGGAAAGAAGGTTTTTCCAATTTTAATGGAGACTAAATTTCATCTACCTTTAACCCTGAACCCGTAACTCGTAACCCGATTCGCCGTTACGAGGAGGTAGTTACAAAAAAGTATTCTATTTTATAAAAAAATAACATAAATGTAATTTATTAAAAAAACGTTATTGATTCTCGTTTATCAACTATCAGATATTAAATAAAAATTATAACCGGCAGCCTTGGTCGTTTTTTTGCAAAGGCCTCTTGATAGTTCCAAAAAATAATCCTCAAGAGGTCTCTCATGAAATTTACGAAAAGTCTGACGTTTTTCTTCTTCCTGTTGTTTTCTTTCTTGGGACAGGCGGTTTGGGCCGCCGAAACCCCGAAGGTGGATACGGGCACCACGGCCTGTATGCTGATCTCCACCGGTTTGGTTTTGTTTATGATCCCCGGGCTGGCCATGTTTTACGGGGGGCTGGTTCGAACCAAAAATGTCCTGGGTACCATGATGCACAGTTTTATCGCCATGGCCGTGATCGGGGTCTTGTGGGCGGTCTGTGGTTATTCTCTGGCCTTTGGGAAAAATATTCTGGGAGGATGGATCGGCTGGAACGGAAATTATTTCTTTTTAAACGGAATTGACGATACCATCCACAGCGCAGGGGTACCGGAATATGTGGTGGCCATGTTTCAAGGAAAATTTGCAATCATCACCCCGGCCATCATTGCCGGGGCTTTTGCCGAACGGGTACGCTTTTGGAGTTACACTCTCTTTATCACTTTTTGGTTTTTGTTGGTCTATTGTCCTTTATGCCATTGGGTCTGGTCCGAAGACGGATTTCTGTTTCGAATAGGCGCACGGGGTTTGATCGATCTGGCCGGCGGGACGGTTATCCATGTTTCGGCCGGGGTCAGCGCCCTGGTGGCCGCTTTGTATCTCGGGGCCAGACACGGCTATCCCAAAACAGCCGTTCAGCCTAATAACCTGGTCATGACTCTGACCGGGGCCGGTCTGCTCTGGGTAGGGTGGTTTGGATTCAATGCCGGCAGCACCGTTTCCAGCGGACTGGATACGGCCCGGGCCTTGACCATGACCCAACTTTCGGCTGCTGCCGGGTCTTTGACCTGGGTTTTGATAGAAGGGAGCCATTTAAAAAAAACGACCTCCCTGGGTTTTGCCACCGGGATATTGGCCGGGCTGGTGGCCATTACTCCGGCGGCCGGGGTGGTTCAGCCGGTAGGGGCCATCACTCTGGGGGCCCTGTCGGCCATGGCTTGTTACTGTGCCATACTCTTGAAGTATAAGCTCGGTTATGACGATACCCTGGACGTCTTCGGGGTACATGGGGTGGGCAGCGGCCTGGGGGTGCTTTTGCTCTCCTTTTTCATCCGCCCCAGTTGGATGACCGAGGCGGCCCAGAAGGCGGGTGGAATCTGGACGGTCTGGAATCAGTTCGGCATCCAGGCACTGGGGGTGGGGGTGGCCCTGGCCTATGCCGGAGCGCTGACTTTTCTTCTTTTGTTTATCATTAACAAAATTATCGGCTTTCGGTTGGAACAGGGAGACGAATTGGCCGGCATGGATGAGAGCCTGCATGGGGAAGAGGGATATGGGTTTTTAAGGTAATCTGAAAAATGGGGAGTACGAGGTCCTGGGGATGATGCATGTGGTCATTAGAAAAGAAGACCAGGAAGTTGTGATTGCCCGGCAAAATGTCGTCACCACCACCATTCAAAATTAAAACAATGAAAAAGAATTCACTGATTATTAAGCACAACCCCTCGGAAGGGGGGGGTCTTTTCGAAAAGATCTTAAGGGAAAAAGGCTGGACCAAGGAAATCCTGCCGATTTATACCGAAAAGGCATTTCCTGATTCAGTAGAGCCTTATGGTTTGATTTTGATCATGGGCGGTCCCATGAGCGCCAATGATGAGGATCGTTATCCCTTTCTTAAAAAAGAGCTCCCCTTTACCCGCCAGGTGTTAAAAGTGGGAAAGCCGGTCTTGGGCATTTGCCTGGGGGCGCAAATAATGGCTAAATCCTTAGGGGCTAGAGTGTACCCCGGACCCCATAAGGAGATCGGCTGGTATTTCCTGAACCAGACCCCTTTAGCCAAATCAGATCCCTTGTTTTCGTTGTTAGACCCCTGCTTCCTGGTTTTCCAATGGCATGGGGAGACCTTTGATCTTCCCAATGGGGGGATGTGCCTGGCCGGCAACGAGGCCTATCCTTCTCAAGCCTTCCGTTTCGGACAATGGTCCTATGCCCTCCAGTTCCATTTTGAGGTCACCGAGCCGATGATAAAAACCTGGGTGGGCCAATGGGCCGAAGAGATAAAAAAGGCCAAGCCTCAACCCTTAACCGCTCAGGATATCCTTCGAGACAGTCGGGTCTATTTGGAAAGGCTCCAAAAACAGGTGCGGCTTTTCTTCGGGCGCTATCTGGATCTTCTGGAACAGGGCTCTTAATTCAATTCATAAACCGCCAGGCCCCGCCTTTGGGGGCGTGGCACCTCCATACGGTCACCTTTGGTGACCTAATCAGGAGGCTTCTGGCCGATCGGTCGTTCAACTTTGTTGAACTAAAAGAAGGCATCCTGTCCGACTTCTTCCAGGAGTCTCCCCAAAAGATCAGCGTAGCTGATCGGCCGGATGCCGGATCCCGATCTATTGAGGAGACTCCTGGAAGAAGTCGGACAAGAAGTCGGGACATGAAAATAGACCGGATCAACGAGATGCATCGAAATCTATTTTCGTATTAAATTGAAGACGGACCGAAGTTATAATCCTTTGACCCATGGACTTCATTTTTTAAATTAAATTCCATTATTGTAAGTTATTTAATCTAAAAAATAACATTTTTGTAAGAACCATTTTCAGGCCGACAGACTTACTTTTATAACTTACTGTTTCAACAATAAAAATAGATGACTGGGGCTGGCATATCGATTGCATTTAATAAGTTTATCCTGGGATAAGAATAGGGGAAAATAATGGGTTATCCGGGCAAATATAAAAAGGGGGACGGAACTCATGCTGAAAAAGATCGAAGCCATAATCAAACCTTTTAAGTTAGATGAAGTCAAGGATGCCCTGAATGACATGGGCATCAAGGGCATGACTATTTCCGAAGTTAAAGGATTCGGCCGTCAGAAAGGGCATACCGAGATTTATCGGGGGGCGGAATATGTGATTGACTTTTTACCCAAGGTCAAGATCGAAGTGGTGGTTGAACAGGAACTGACCGGAAAGGTTATTGAGGTGATTCAACAGGCGGCCCGGACCGGCAAGATCGGAGACGGCAAAATTTTTGTCCTGCCGGTGGAAGCGGTCATCCGCATTCGCACCGGAGAACAGGGGAAAGAAGCGATTTAAAAAACCGTTGCTGGTTGCTGGTTACTCGTTCCCAATAATGACCTGACACAGGAAATTTCGGAAAAAACCATTGATGAACGGGTGACCGACCTTTTTGGCCGCTTTGTTATTTTTAGAACCAGCAACCAGTAACCAGCAACAAGCAACGAGTTATGAGCGAACCTCTGCACAAAAAATATCTCAGTGAACAGCTCCAAAAGCTGAAGCGACAGCATGACCAGGGCGAAGGAGGAGGAACCATCGCCGGCCGACATGCCTCCTTTATCGATGTTTTTATTATTTCCGTTTTTAACAGTCTGGAGGTTCGAGCCCTCATCGGATTGGAAGGCGAGGCACAATCCTGTGTGGTCATGGGTTTGGGAGGATACGGCCGCAAGGAACTCTCCCCTTTTTCGGATATCGATCTCCTATTCCTTTATCCTGAAAAGAACGACCCGAAAGTCGAAGAGGCCATCCGAAAGGTCCTCTATCCCTTATGGGATGTGGGTTATGATCTGGGGTATTCGGTGCAATCCATGGGGGATTGTCTGGAATTAGCTCGATCGGAACCCCAGTTTTTAACAGCTTTGCTCGATGCCCGGAGAATTACCGGCAATCCGGCCCTGGCCTTGGCCCTTAAAAACCAAATCGGCGTCCTTTTAAAAGAAGGGCAGGGATTGAAATGGCAGGAGTGGATCCTAACCGAAAGAGAAAAACGGCATCTTCGATACGGGGACTCTGCTTTTTTTCTGGAACCGCACTTAAAAGAAGGACTAGGCGGGCTTCGGGATATCCATATCCTGTTGTGGATCGGAAAAGCCCTGTTAGAGGCTCCGGACTTTCGCTCTTTAGAAAAAGCCGGCTTTCTCTCCGGGGAGGATCGGGATACCCTGATCCAATCCCAAAATTTTTTACTTCGGCTTCGCAATCAACTCCATTACCTGGCCGGTAGAAGAACGGATCAACTCTCTTTTGAATTTCAGGAGGCCATGGCCGAATGGGCGGCGATCAAACCACAAGGGGATATCCTTCCGGTTGAGGTTTTCATGAGGGATGTTTATCGGCACCTCCAATCGGTGCAGACCATTCACCAGAATTTTTTTGAACGATTGACCGAGCAAGGGCATAAGGGAGAAAAGCAGCGGGAAATTATTGAACCGGGAATTTTTCTTGAAGGGGGAAGGATCTATCTCGAATCGGCTAAAGTAATCCTGGACAATCCATCTGTTTTGATGAAATTGTTTTGGTACGCCTTGAAGAAAGAGGCCCGGCTCAGCCAGGAAACCATCCGCTTGATCAAGCAATGTCTCTACCTGGTGGATGAGAACTTCCAACACTCCCGAATGGTCAGCGAGCTGTTTTTGGACATCATCAAAGATCTGAAGACCCCGCGGGAATTATTGGAAACCATGCTTCAAACCGGTTTGTTGACCAAATACATTCCGGAATTCGAGGCCACGGTCTGCCGAACCCAGTTTGACACTTATCATGTTTATACTGTGGACATCCATCTGCTTTTGACCCTGGTGGAGTTGAAAAAGATCGGCCAGGGATTCTATATGAAGGAAGAACCCCTGCTGTTCGGCATTTGGGGGGAAATTGAAGATTTTTCGGTCCTCTACCTGTCCGGTCTTTTTCATGACCTGGGAAAAGGTCAGGGGAAAAACCACGCCCAGCAAGGGGCACTGATGATAGCCGGCCTTGCCGAAAGACTCAAGCTACCGCTCCAGACCGCTAAGGCCATTGCCTATCAGGTCAAAAATCATCTTCTGTTGGTAGAGACGGCCCTTCGACGGGATTTGAACGATGAAGAATTGATGGTCCGTTTGGCCCAACTGATTGAGAAGCCTTCGACTCTGAAAATGCTTTACTTGTTAAGTTATGCCGATGCCCTGGCCACCGGCGGCCGGGCCTGGAACAACTGGAAATCCCTGCTGCTCAAAGAGCTCTTTTTTAAGGTTCTTCACATCCTGGAAAAAGGGGAATGGGCCTCCGGATTGGCTCTGGAAACCCTGGAAGCTTCCCAAAAGCAGGTCATAAAATTGCTGAAAAATGATCTTTCCAGGAAAGAGGTCCAGGATCTTTTGGAAGGGATGCCCTCTTCCTATCTCCTGTCCATACCTCCGGAGTCCATTGCCAAACACCTGAGACTGCTCCGTCAGATGGAGGGAAAGCCTTTTCTCTGGCTCGTGGAAAAGAAAGAGGAGCTCTATGAAATCTTT
The DNA here is from genome assembly GCA_016208255.1 of Deltaproteobacteria bacterium. GTDB lineage: Bacteria > Desulfobacterota > RBG-13-43-22 > RBG-13-43-22 > RBG-13-43-22 > RBG-13-43-22. The sequence continues at coordinate 11,875 of JACQYK010000349.1, forward strand.
ATCTGCTGCCATGACCGCCCCGGTTTGTTTTCCAGGCTCACCGGCGTATTTTCCTTAAACAACATTAATATCCTGGGGGCTCAGATATTCACCCGCCCGGACCGGATAGCCTTGGACATTTTTCAGGTCAATCCTCCCCTGGATCCGCTGTTTGCCGAAGAAACCTGGGAAAGGGTGTATGACCAATTGTCAAGGGCCATTTCCGGAAAATTGTCTTTAGATTATCGGCTGGCCCAGAAAAAGCCCGGTATGGTTCTGTCTCTCGGTCCCAGAATCATAGCTGAAAGCCAGGTCATTATCGACAACCATGGTTCGGATTTCTGCTCCATAATCGAGGTTTACACCCAGGACCGTCTGGGTCTCCTTTACACCATTACCAAAACCCTGTCGGAGATGGAACTCAACATTTCCTTCGCCAAGATATCGACCAAAATCGATCAGGTGGTGGATGTCTTTTACGTGACCGATCTGGACGGTCAGAAAATTTATGATGAGGAAAGACTGGAAGAAATCAAAAAGGCGATTTTGTTCGCTTTGACGGAATAAAAAATTTGAAAAGTTAATGTTAAAAAAAAAGTCCTTTCACCGCAAAGCCGCAAAGGGCGCAGAGAGAATCTTTTTGTTCAATCCCTTGAGAGGCGGGATTGAACAAACCAACTCTGGCCTTCGACCAAACATTTTTCCGGAGGATAGGGAAGTTTTGTATTTGCCGGCCTCTCACCCCGGCCCCCGAATGGGGGCCTTGGCCTTGGGTCGGCAGAGCCTCCCGTGGCAAACACAAATTAAACTCTTTGCGCTCTCGGCGCCTTTGCGGTGAAAACATCTATTCAAAAAAAACAAGGAGGAAACGACAATGACCCCAAAAGAAGTATTGGATTTTGCAAAAAAGAACAAAACCAAGATGGTGGATTTAAAATTTTTAGATTTTCCCGGACTCTGGCAACATTTTTCCGTCCCTCTGCACGAACTGGAAGAGGATTCCTTTGAAGGCGGATTCGGCTTTGACGGATCGAGCATCCGGGGCTGGCAGCCGATCCATGCCAGCGACATGCTGGTGGTCCCGGACCCGGATACGGCGGTGATGGACCCCTTTATGGCTGTTCCGACCATGAGCCTGATCTGTAATATCGTCGACCCGATTACCAAAGAGGCTTATAGTCGTGACCCCCGCAATATCGCCCGTAAAGCAGAGAACTATCTCAAGTTCACCGGGCTGGCCGATACGGCTTATATCGGGCCCGAGGCGGAATTCTTTATTTTTGACGATATCCGTTTCGACGGCGGTTCCAATTTTGCCTTTTATGAGATCGATTCGGTAGAAGGGATCTGGAACAGCGGTCGGGCCGAATCCCCCAACCTGGGGTATAAACCCAGACATAAAGAAGGCTATTTCCCCGTTTCCCCTACCGACAGCCAGCAGGACCTGCGGACTGATATGGTCATGGTTCTGGAGCAACTTGGCATAGAAATAGAGGCCCAGCATCATGAAGTGGCCACGGCCGGCCAAGCGGAGATCGACATGAAATTCCGGCCCCTGGTCCAGATGGGGGACCAGCTCATGTGGTTTAAATATGTCTTAAAAAATGTGGCCAAAAAAAATAATAAGACCGTCACCTTTATGCCCAAGCCTTTGTTTGAAGACAACGGTTCCGGCATGCACACCCATGTCAGCCTCTGGAAAGGCGGTATCCCTCTTTTTGCCGGTGACAAGTATGCCGGATTGAGCCAAGATGCCCTTTATGGGGCCGGCGGCATCCTAAAGCACGCCCGGGCCTTATGCGCCTTTTGCAATCCCACTACCAATTCCTATAAGCGATTGGTTCCCGGGTTTGAGGCCCCGGTGAATCTGGCCTATTCCAGCCGGAACCGCAGTGCCGCCATCCGCATCCCCATGTATTCGGCCTCTCCCAAGGCCAAACGTTTGGAATTCCGGACCCCGGATCCTTCCTGTAACGGATACCTGGCTTTTTCAACTATCCTGATGGCGGTCATCGATGGCATTGAAAACCGAATCGATCCGGGAGAACCTCTGGATAAGGATATTTACGGATTAAGCCCGGAAGAATTGGCCAATGTTCCCTCGGCCCCCGGTTCTCTGGAAGAATCCTTGAATGCCCTGAAAGAAGATCATGAATTTATGCTCCGGGGTGATGTTTTTACTTCCGATGTGATCGAAAAATGGATAGAATATAAAACCGAGGCTGAGGTCAATCCCGTACGCCTCCGGCCTCACCCGCACGAATTCATGTTGTACTTTGATATTTAAATAATAAACGTTCGGCGTTCGGCGAACACTGCTTAAGGAGTAAATATCCGACCCCAAAAAGGTCGGCATTGGTCTAAGCCCAGAGGGCATGATTAAAAACCGATCAATGAAAAAATCTATTCAGACAGGATTAACAAGATTTACATGATTTTTTGTTCAGCCTCCGGAAGAGCCTGAACAATCTTAATCCGCCTTCAGCGGGGACTAAGGTTTATCTCCGCCAGGCGATTGGGTTTGTGCCTTTCTTCCGGAAAGGCACAAAAATCTTGGCAATCCTGTAATCCTGTCTGATAAAGTTAAGGCAGAGCCAAGGTTCTCTGACCTGGCCCTGAGGACCAGGATTTCTATATCCCATTAAAAAGGTCCAGAGGTTCGAGGATTCAAATCCCGGGTTCGAAGGGGTTGAACCTTGAACCTTGAACCTTGATCCTTGAACTTTATTCCCGATGACCCATGAAACCCTCCAGCTCTTAAACAGAATAAAAGCTTTTTCCCCCTATCTCACCCATATCCTGCATCAGCAGCCTTCTCTGACCGATGAAATTTTCGGAAGGGAAAGCTGGCGTGAAACAAGATCGTTGGCCCGGCTTGGTCAAATATTAAAAGAGAAAGTGGCTGGGGTCAGAGATTTTCAGTCCTTTTGCCGGATCTTGCGTCGTTTTAAACAGGAAGAGATCCTGCGCATTGCCGCCCGGGATCTGGGAAACCCGAGCAGCGTCTCCCGGATCACCAGGAGCCTCTCGGTACTGGCCCAGGTTTGTCTTGAGGCTTCGGTCCTATTTGGTCATGACGAGCAGACCGGATTTTCCCGGACTTCCCCCTATTCCGGGTTGGCTGAGGGATTGGTTATTCTCGGAATGGGTAAATTGGGGGGTGAGGAACTGAACTTCAGTTCCGATATCGACTTGATTTTTTTATATCGGCCTGTCAGCCGGTTGCCTATGGGCGCCCTGGAACAAAGACGGTATTTCCAAACGGTTGCCGGACGGATTATTCAGGCCATGGGGGCCCAGATAGCCGGGGATCATGTTTTTCGGGTCGATCTGGATATCCGGCCGGGTGGAAAAGATTCCGATCTGGTTATCTCTTTCGACTCGGCTGTGGATTATTACCAAACCGAGGCCCGGACCTGGGAGCGTTTGGCCCTGATCAAAGCCCGGCCGGTGGCCGGGAATATTTCCCTGGGAAAAAGTTTTATCCGGGAAGTTGAACCGACGGTCTACCGAAAGTTCATCGATTATTCCATTCTGTCCGAAATCCGCTCCATGAAAGAAAAAATCCTTTCTGAAACCCGCTCCCATCCGTTGAAGGGTGATAATATTAAACTTGGACCGGGCGGTATTCGGGAGATAGAATTTATCGTTCAGTCCCTGCAGCTGGTTTTTGGCGGCAAGGTCCCCTCCCTTCAGGAAAAAAACACGATCAGGGCTTTAAGCAGGCTGAAGAGATCCCAAATCCTTCCCGAAAAGGAATACCAGGATCTTTTTCAGGGTTATCGGTTTTTGCGGTCTCTGGAAAACCGGTTACAGATGGTTAATCAGCAACAAACCCATTCCCTACCCCGGGACCCTGAAGCCCTGGAAGGCATTGCCCGGGAAATGCCGATCCCGCGAATGAGACATCCGGCTTCCTCAAAGGAATTAATCGCCTCCCTGGAGCGAGTCAGACAAAAGATACGGTCGGCCTTTGATAACCTCTTACTGGCCCAGGCCGGGGCTTCTCAGACTAAAATCCGACAATTGCTGGAATCCTCCTTTAATCCTGAAGACTGGGAAACGGAGTTAAAAAAATTAGGATTTCTTCAGATCAATCCTATTCTGGAGATTATTCAATCCTGGAGAAAACGATTGACTGCCGCCCCTGCCCGGGAAAAGGATTTTCTGGAAAAAATATATCCCCTCCTTTTGGGATTTGCCCTGCAAACCGTCAACCCGGATCAAAGCCTTTCTTTGGCCGACCGGTTTTTGCGCAG
>JACQYK010000350.1 GCA_016208255.1 Deltaproteobacteria bacterium
ATCAGAAATCTAGAGGGGCCTGATTATCATCCAAAAAGTAAAATAAAGCCTCCGGCCCAGGTCCCCACCTTCAAATTATCCTATCGTCTGATCATCAGAGATGGATTGATTGTTGTTTTCGGTGTGATCCTGGTGGTTGGCATTTCTCTGTTTCAACCGGATTTGACTCGGCATCTGAAAAATTTCAAATGGTTCTGGGAACCTAAATCATTGCCGAGCCAAAAAGGAAAAGTAATTATAAAAAGCCTCTCTCCCAAAAAAGATCAGGGGAACTTGGCGCAGAAGAATATAGGGCCTGAAGATGGCCAGAAACCAGGGGAGGAAAAATCCCCGGAAGGACAACGTCAACCTCTCTCGTCACCCTTGTCTTTGGTTCGCAAAATTCAGGTGAAAGAAGGAGACTATTTATCGAAACTGGTTGCCGATCATTATGGAAAATTTAATGAATCCTTGATTGATTTGGTATTAAGTCATAATCCATCCCTAAAGAATATTGATCTGGTTCTCGTCGATCAGCAGATAATAATTCCGGAAATTAGTGAAGAAATATTAATTATCCCGGCTTCCGGCAACGGTCATTTCAGTGTTCATTTGGGTACCTTCTCCGGTTCAAATGAAGCCCACCTTTTTAGAAATCAACTGCCCCTGCGTAGACAAAACATTACGGTTAAACCCAAGAAAGTCTCTCCCGGGCAAACCTGGTTTCGTGTCGAGGCTGAAGCCTATGGAAGTAAAAAGGAAGCCCTGGAGGTCATTAAAAGGCTCAGGGAGAAAAAACTCCTTCCTTTTTTTTGATCCTTGTTAGGGAGTTGCTATTTTCCCAGAGGCGGCACCAGCAGCGGGATCTCGGACTATAAGATAAGCCCCAAGCAGAATCATAGAGAAAAACAGGTTCCATTTTTCTCCTTGACTCTTCTTTCCGCTCCATCTTATATTCTTTCAAAAAGAAAATTTTTAGTAACCCGCCATGCCCCGCCTTTGGGGGCGTGGCACCACGTTCAGAAAAAAGGTCGGATCAACGAGTCGCTTCGACCCTATTTTCGGATAAAGCGAGGGAGATGTGAATTCATGAGTGGAAATAATCATAATGAAAAGGGAAAATTAAAGACAGAAAAGATTTCCGATTCCACTATACGACGCCTTTCTATTTATTTCCGGACATTAAATAGAATGGAAAAACAAGATATTAAACGTACCACCTCGATGGAATTGGCCGAAATCGAAGGAATTTCTCCTGTTATGGTGAGAAAGGATTTGTCTTTTTTCGGAACCTTTGGTTGCCGGGGAGTAGGTTATGATGTTCAATCACTAAAAATGGAACTGGCCAAGATACTGGGACTGAGCAGGGGATGGGGTCTGGTAATCATAGGGGGAGGGCGGTTCAGGAATGTTCTGATCAACTCTCAGATATTAAAGGAAAATAATCTGGTTATAAAAAAAGTTTTTGAAACCGACCCTGAGCTGGTGAAAAACAGTGATGACCAGGTTAAGGTCTTTCCGATGGATCAGCTCGAAGCCCAAATAAACCCTGCAGAAGACCACATCGCTATCATAGCCCTGCCGCCTCCGGAAGTTCAGGCCGTGATTGACCGCCTCGGGAAAATCGGCATGAAGGCTGTCCTTTATATGGCCTCAAGATCGGTAAAAGCCCCGGATAATATGGTGGTTATGAATCAGGATATATCGATAAAATTAGGGATGATGACCTATAAGGTCCTGGAGAAAACCGGATAATCGATCCCCTTTTGGCTTTTTCCTTCAGAAAAAGGTGAGTGGTATGAGAAGGACATTGAATGCCATCCGATAGAAAGTCCTTAGCCGTGGTTATCCTGGCTGCCGGGAAAGGGACCCGGATGAAATCAGACCTGCCGAAGGTTCTCCATCTTTTACATGGGAAACCGATGTTGGAGTATGTTTTAGAAACGGCCAGGAGTATGCGGCCTCAAAAGAATCTCTTGGTGGTAGGCCATCAGGCCAGGCGCCTGATGGAGGTCTTCCGGACCTGGCCTGGGGATTTTATCGAACAGTCCCCTCAATTAGGAACCGGTCATGCCCTTCAGATAGCTCAAAAAGAAATGAAAACCTTTCAGGGTACGGTGCTGGTCCTTTACGGTGATGTCCCCTTGATTGAAAAAGAAACCCTGAAAAAATTGGTTCAGGTCCATGAGCGGGGGAAGGCTGCCTTAACCCTCATCAGCACTGAACCGGAAAACCCAAAAGGATACGGCCGGATTATCCGGGACCCGCAGGGACACCTGCAGAAAATCGTCGAAGAGAAAGATGCCACCGCTCAGGAAAAGCGGATTCGGGAAATCAACACGGGGATCTATTGTTTTGATTCGGAATTTCTTTTTCCTTCCCTTTCCAAACTGACCAGGAAAAACAGTCAAAAGGAATATTATCTGACCGATCTGGTTCAAATCGCCCGGGACAAGAATCTCCCCTGTTCGGCTTTTTTTCACTCCCGATCCGAGGAGGTTCTGGGGATCAATGACCGGTTTGAACTGGCCCGTTCCAGCCAGGTAGTTCGACAAAAAATCCTCAAGGATTGGATGCTTCAGGGGGTCACCATTGTTGATCCCCTGTCCACTCATATTGAACATTCAGTCCGGGTTGGACCGGATACGATCATTGGCCCTTTCACCATGATCCGGGGCAATACTCGAATCGGCTCCCGGTGTCAAATTTCATCCCATGTAATTATCGAAGAATCAATAGTTAAAGATGGCCTGACCATACCTCCATTTTCTGTCATTAAGAATCAAACCCTGGTTTAAATATTTAGCATGAGACGGCGATCTGGCGATTAAAATGGATACTGTCATTATTATCCCGGCCCGCTTTGAGTCCACTCGTTTCCCGGGAAAACCTCTGGCCCTGATCGACGGCCTGCCCATGATCGGCCGGGTCATCCTCAGGGCCGGGATGATTCCCGGCATTACCCGGGTCGCAGTAGCGACCGATGATCTTCGAATCGCCGAAACCGTGATCGCTTTCAAGGCCGAGGTGGTCATGACCCGGACTGATCACCGTTCGGGTACCGATCGTGTGGCTGAAGCGGCCGTCCAATTGCATCTGTCTCCCGGAACTCTGGTGGTCAATTGCCAGGGAGACCAGCCTTTTTTGCCGATCGAGGCGGTCACTGATTTAATCGCCCGCCATCAGGCTCACCCGGAATGGCCGATGAGCACGCTTATCTATCGTATCACCAATCCGGAGGAGATTACCGATCCCAAGCATGTCAAGACGGTTTTTAACCATTCCGGTCAGGCCTTGTATTTTTCCCGGTCACCAATCCCTTGTTACCGGGATCCGGAAGAAAATCCGGTTTATTATAAACACCTGGGGATTTATGCCTATCCCAACTCGTTCCTTCAGGTTTTCGCACACCTACCCTGCGGGGTTTTGGAAGCTGCAGAAAAATTGGAACAGTTGAGGGCTTTGGAATCAGGATATCCCATCCAGATCGTAGAAAGTGCCCAGGATTCCTTTGAAGTGGATACGACAGCTGATCTTCTTTCACTCCCTAACCGGAGAATTCCATGAACATCGACCTTCGCACTTTGGCCCTGGTCCTGGGTCCGGCCTATGGGCTGCAGGCGATGAACTTTTTCACCCGGTATTTGATCGAAAAAACTTATTAAGCTGAATGATCAGATAATCCCTTTGAGTCTCAGTATCGGGTTTATCGAGATCGATGGGATCATGGGACCGGGGGAGCTTCTCTCCCAAGTCGATGCCGGCAGGTATCAGGCCAAAGCGTGAGGGGAAGAACCGGGTTGCGGTTATTGGCTTAGAATAAAGAGCCTGAGAATTTCGAAATCCGCATGGGATAATCCGCAATCCGAAATTGATATCAGGCCTCCTCCAACAGTTTTTTCAACGGATTGATAACACTGACGGGAACCGGTGGGGAAGCCAGATAAAGGTTCAATAAACGGGTGTCGAATTTGATTCGCTCGGCAGCCTCTTCCCATTTAATTCCCTTGGCTTCCAACTTTTCCTTCAACTCCTGCAATTCTGATTTTTCCATTTTATTTTACCTCCTTATTATGTGGCATAGAGCATGGCGCATGGCGCATAGCGCATAGAGTGATAAAAGTGACCTTGAACCCCGAACCTTGAACCTCGAACCCTTTTTTATCCTACCTTCCATCTCGATAAAGCATCGATGTCCAGAGAATCCTGTTTCCCCCTTTCCAGGTAATGGTTGCCGACCCAAGCGATCATGATGGCATTGTCGGTACAAAGATAGGGGGAGGGGATAAAAAGGTCCAAATCCTCCGCAGCGGCCATTTCTTGGAAGCGGTGGCGCAGATACCCGTTGGAGATCACCCCTCCGGCTAATGCCAGCCGTTCGGTTTTATAAAGTCTTCGGGCCTGGATGACCTTTTTGATCAACATATCCACCACCGCTTCCTGAAAAGAGGCGGCGATATCTTCAAGAGACAACCCCTTTGAATTCTCGGACAAGCTCGAGAAACCTTTTACATAATTAACCACAGCGGTTTTAATCCCGCTGAAGCTGAAATCCAGGGAATCGGCCGATGGTAGGGCCCGCGGAAACCGGATCTTGGGTTTTCCCTTTTCAGCCAGTGATTCAATAATACCTCCACCCGGATATCCCAGATTTAACAACTTGGCCACTTTATCAAAGGCCTCACCGGCGGCATCATCGCGGGTTTGCCCTAAAACTTCATAGACCCCGATCCCCTTTACCAGAAACAGGCTGGTATGTCCACCGGAAACCGTCAGGGACAAGAAAGGAAAGGGCACCTCCTTTTCCAGAAAGATGGAACAGATATGACCTTCGATGTGATTGACCCCGATCAAAGGGACACGGTTAACTGCGCATAATGATTTGGCAAAGCTCAAACCCACCAATAAGGCTCCCACCAAACCGGGTCCCCGGGTAACGGCAATCCCCTGGATGTCTTTCAAATTCACTCCGGCTTTAGCCAGGGCTTCTTCAACCACGGGAACGATAGTATCCAGGTGTCTTCTGGAAGCCAGTTCCGGGACAACCCCACCATAGGGCCGGTGAAGCGCTATCTGGGAATAAACCACATTGGAAAGGATTTCTTTTCCGTCCTTTAAGACGGAGGCTGCGGTTTCATCACAGGAGGTTTCGATGCCTAATACCAACATAAGGTTTAAGGTCTAAGGTTCAAGGTCTAAGGTAATCGGAAAGGTTTGTTATGCTTTAAACCTTGGACCTTAAACCTTGCACCTCTAGAGGTGTCTCTCCCTGGTCCCCTTTTGTTCCGTAAGATGAAAGTTGTAGACCTGGGGGTCTCTGCCGAAGCAGGTGCCCAGGCTTTCAAAAAGGGCCAATTCATCCACATCCACCTCCCGCCGCTTGATGGCCTCTGAGGTGGGCATGTAATTGATCTGGTTTCCATTGACACTGACCAGGGTGGTCCCGGTTTTACCTCGCAATAAAAGCAAGACAGCGGCCGCACCGGCCATTTGGCCGAAGTTGACATCAAAGGCTGAAGACTGCCCTGAGCGCACCAGATGCCCTGGAGTCACTTCCCTCACCTCGGGTATTTCATAAACCCCGGGAGCATACATACCGACCTGTTTCATAAAGGCTTTTACGGCGTCATCATCCTTCAGCCTTTTTTCCAATTGCTGCCGGACGTACCTCCCGGCCCCGGCCAGTTTTTTATGACCAAAAGCGTCCACTCCAGCCGATTCATCGTAAAGCAGCTGCCCGCTGGCGTCGGTGATCCCTTCGGCCACTACTATGATATAGGTTCCGGCCTTGACATCGCTTCTTTCGACGCGGCCGCTGTAGGTTTTCCACATATGCTCATAGACCACATCAAAATCAACCGGAATTTCGGGAATCAGAATACAGTCTGCTTCGGCCCCCACCCCGCCCCGGAAGGCCGTATGCCCGACGTAGCGCCCGAAGACCTCAATGACCAGGATGCGGTTATGACTTAAACCGGTGGTCTTTAAATCTCTGGCAAAAATGGCGATCCGGTTGATGGAGGAATCTCCGCCGACACTATAGGGCTGAAGATCCAGGTCCATGGTCTTGGGGACATGAATACAGGGAATATCCCGGGAAGAGAGGTCCATAACCACACTGCCGGTATCGTCACCGCCGCTGATGATCAGGGCATCGATGCCGAATTTTTTCAGCCCTTCTTTGATCCGTTCATATTTTTTAGGATCAGCGATCTTGCTGATCTTGACCCGGGAGTGGCCGGCCTCTGAACCGGCTAATGAGGCTTCGATGCGACTAACCCGATCGGCGTCGAGCTCGACTATCTTTTGCATATCTACCAGATTATACAACCCGGCATAGCCATTAGGGATCACAAAGGATTTAATTTTATGAAAAAAAGCCTCTCGAGCAATACCCTTGATGACGGCGTTCAGCCCGCCGCAATCGCCGCCGCTGGTAATAACCCCGATTCTTTTAATATTCTTTGAAGACATGATTAATCCTCCTTATTTTGCTCATAGCTGATAGCTCATAGCTTAGTTCGAAAATAGGTTTCGAGTCAAACTTGCTTATTTTCATGTCCCGGCCTCATGGGAGGCCTCCTGTTTAGGTCAGCAGATCGGCTCCCGGCCGAGCGGCCTGACCGGATCGTGGTGCCACGCCCCAAAAGGCGGGGCATGGCGGCTTAAAAGGAATTGCATGGTTTTTCTATGAGCTATCAGCTATGAGCCATGAGCTAAAGAGTCAGATATCCTTTAATTTTTTCAAAGGTTTTTTCCTTAATACCGTTCACTTCCATTAATTGATCCAGTGTTGAATAATTCCCAATCACCTGGCGGTATTCAACAATACGCAGGGCCAGACCCGGGCCGATTCCGGGCAGCCGATCCAGATCCTCGACCGTGGCCCGATTGAGAGGCAGGGGTCGCCCGAGGATCCAGAGGGCCTTGGCTGAAAGAGGTTTTTGTTGAATAAAAGCTTTTCCATTTTTTTCTGATGAAACCAAGAGGGTGGCATCCCGAATCAGAGGTCCCTTCTCCTGGGCGGCAGAAAGGGCTTGATCCGTCAAAAGCCATCCGCCATCCCGGAGTATTTGCGGTACGGTGGGCGGTTGAGCATAGTGCAAGAGACCGGGCCGGGGACCGGCTCCTGCCAGCTCTACGGTAATGCCCGGTGACGCTGACATTTTTTCCGGCAAAGTCGGTTTTTGAATGATTGCCCAATATCGGAAGCCTAAAAATCCGAGAATCAGAATAGAAAAAATGAAAAGCCCTTTTTGCCGGAGACGGATGAAATCAAAAGATTCGGCATTTTTTTTGGTCATGGGTTTTTAAAAATCCGGAGGAAAAATTTAAAATTGTTGCTCGTTACTGGTTACTCGTTGCTCGTAAGAATGATTTTCAGAAGGAATAATTTAGTAATAATTTAAAGAGGTCAAATTCCCTTTTAAAAAGCTGAACTGTTACCAAGGTCTGATAACGAGAAACCAGCAACCAGAAACTAGCAACCGGTCCCAGGTTATTCATCCCAATGGATACAATGGACCGGGCATATTTCAATAGCTTCCTCGATTTTTTCCGCAGAGCACCCATCGGGGTTGATCACCTGGGCTTTTTCAATGCTTTCATTAAAAATAAACCCCTCCGGGCAGATTTCCACGCAGCTTCCACAGCCAACACAATCTTCAATTTCAATAACAGGAATGGGGGCCATAATAAAATAAAGGTGTTAGGTTCAAGGTTTAAGGTTCAAAGCTATAGTAGTTCGGAGTTTTGAGTTCGGAGTAAATAGCTTGGAGGTTTCGGTCTCCGAACTCCGAACTTATTACTCCGAACTTTATTACGTCTTCCGTTTTTTTTCTTCCTTATACAGTTTAAAGATGAGGCTGTCCACCAGGGCCTGCCAGGAAGCCTCCAGGATATCGGTGGAGACCCCCACGGTTCCCCATTTTTCTTCCCGGTCTCCGGATTCGATCAGGACCCGGACCTTGGCCCCAGTTCCCTCCACGCTGGACAACACCCGGACTTTATAATCATCCAGACTCACTTGACTCAATTCCGGATAAAAACGCAACAAGGCCTTTCGCAGGGCGTTGTCCAGGGCATTGACCGGCCCGTTGCCCAGGGCGGCCGTATGTTCAATCTGGTCTTTGACCTTGACGATGATGCTGGCCTCGACAATGGGAGGTTGGTCTTCTCGCACCTTCTGGACGGTGACCCGATACCATTCCAATTCAAAATATTGTTGCCGGGCTCCCAGGGCCCGATTCATCAACAATTCAAAAGAACCCTCCGCCCCTTCATATTGGAATCCCTGATGCTCCAGATCTTTTAATTGAGAGAGGATGTTGGAGACCACCGGATCTTTACTGGAGATATCCAGCCCGTACCCTTTGGCCTTGGAGAGGATGTTGCTCTTTCCGGCCAGATCCGAGACCAGAATCCTTTGCACATTCCCGACCAGCTCGGGGCGGATGTGCTCATAAGTCTCCGGATTCTTGGCTACGGCGCTGACATGAATTCCCCCTTTATGTGAAAAAGCACTGTCTCCCACATAAGGTTGGTATTTATTGTGACGGATATTGGCCAGTTCGTCGACAAAACGGGAAATGTCCCGGATTTTTATCAGCTGGTCAGGGTTAAGGGTCTGGAGGCCAAGTTTAAGCTGGAGGTTGGGAATGATAGAGCAAAGATTGGCATTCCCGCAGCGATCCCCGAACCCATTGATCGTTCCCTGGACGTGCCTTATCCCGCATCCTACGGCAGCCATTACATTGGCTACCGAACAGTCGCAATCATTATGGGCGTGAATTCCCAGGGGGGTGCCTTTGATTTCTTTTTTAACCGCCTGGATGATGGAGGCCAACCGCCCGGGCAAGGTCCCGCCATTGGTATCGCAAAGGACCAGGCAATCCACCTTGGACCGCGTTGCGGCCCTTAAGGTGGCCAGGGCATATTCCGGATTGGCTTGGTAACCGTCAAAAAAATGTTCGGCATCGTAAAAAAGCTTGCTTACTTTTGACCGAACCAGGGCCAGAGAGTCTTCGATAATACGGAGGTTGCTTTCCAAAGATATCCGCAACGCATCCCGGACATGGACATCCCAGCTTTTACCGAAAATGGTGATGACCGGGGTTTGAGCCTGTAACAAGGCCTTCAGGTTAGGGTCTTTCTCCGGTTGGGTTTTGGGATTGTGGGTGCTGCCAAAGGCTGAAAGGAGGGCCTGTTTTAGGGAGACCCCTTTCATGGCTCGAAAGAACTCCACATCCTTGGGATTGGAACCCGGCCAGCCTCCTTCGATATAGGCTATTCCCAATTCATCAAGTTTTTGGGCGATGCGGATTTTATCTTCCACCGAGAGGTTGAAATCCTCCGCCTGGGTACCGTCCCGCAGGGTACAATCATAAATTTCAACAGGTTTCATGCCTTTTTTAAACCTTTCTCCTTATTTTGATTCCTCATCTAAATTAAAGGCACTGTGCAGGCTTCGGACCGCCAATTCAGTGTATTTCTCATCAATGACGCAGGAGATTTTGATTTCGGAGGTGGAAATCATCATGATGTTGATCCCTTCTTTGGCCAGCGCCGCGAACATGGTGGTGGCCACCCCGGCGTGATTGCGCATCCCTAATCCGATAATGGAGACTTTGGCAATGTTTTCGTCTCCCAATACCTGTTCGGCTTTGATCTCCCTGGCCACCTTTTTAACGATATTCATGGTTTTTTTAAAATCGGTCTTGGGAACGGTAAAGGTCAGATCGGTCAATCCTTCGGCACTGGAATTCTGAATGATCATGTCCACCACCACTCCGGCCTCGGAGATGGGGATAAAAATCTTGGTCGCGGTCCCCGGACGATCGGGCACTTTGGTAATAGTAATCCGGGCTTCATTTTTATTGTAAGTGACTCCTGAAACCAGGATTTTTTCCATGCTTTTATCTTCTTGAACTACCATTGTTCCCTCCTTATGGGTAAAGGTCGAGCGGACATGCACCGGGACCTTAAATTTTTTGGCAAATTCCACAGACCGAATCTCCAGGACTTTTGCGCCCAGACTGGCCATTTCCAGCATTTCTTCATAGGAGATTTTTTTCATCTTTCTGGCCTTGGGGCAGATATTGGGATCTGTGGTATAGACCCCTTCCACATCGGTAAAAATCTCGCAGACCTGGGCTTTTAAGGCCGCAGCCACCGCTACGGCTGTCGTATCCGAACCTCCCCGGCCCAGGGTGGTGATATTCCCCTTTTCGTCCTGGCCTTGAAAACCGGCCACGACGACAATTTTGTCTTTCCGAATCTCTTCCATGATCCGCCGGGTATCGATCTCGTTGATTCTGGCCCGACCGTAGGCCTCATCGGTAATAATTTTTACCTGATGGCCTAAAAGGGATGAGGCGTTAAATCCCATACTTTGGACGGCCATGCTGAACAGGGAAACAGAGACCTGTTCCCCGGTCGAAATCAAGACATCCAATTCCCGGGGATCGGGGTTTTCGGTTATTTCATGCGCCAGACGAATCAGTTTGTCCGTTTCTCCGGACATGGCCGACAGGACGACCACCAGATCATGCCCCTTTTTTTTCGTTTCGATGACCCGCTCGGCCACTTTGCGGATCTTTTCTATAGAACCGACCGAAGTCCCTCCGAATTTTTGAACAATTAAAGACATATATTCCCTCCTGCTTGGAAAAGAAAATATTATTTCATAATAGAGGTTCTTTCAAAAGTGACGGCTTCGTAAAAAGCCGTCACCCCGGCGAAGGCCGGGGTCCAGAAGATTACAACTAATTAAAAACACTGGATTCCGGCTTTCGCCGGAATGACGAATTCGGGCTTTCGGCGACTTTTTACGAGTTCATCAAAAGGTCAGCCGTCCCGGCTGACAGTCCAATGTTTTAACCTATTGTCAGGCAGGATGCCTGACCTATTTTAATCAAATTTAAACATTGGCAAAAGGCTCTTAGGTAAGCCTATTTTACTTCTGACTTCCGTCTTCTGACTCCCGGATTTTATGTTTAAGATTCCAGTCCTGTAACCGATTGATCATCGACCCGATTCCTTTTATCTGAATCCGTCTTCTGGATGCATCTAAAATGGAGATCGAAATTTCCAGCCGTTCTTCAGGCAGATCCCTGACCCTTTCGGCCCATTCGATGATCGAAATTCCCGGACCATCGAAATACTCTTCCAGCCCCAGTTCCTGGATTTCTTCCTCCAGCCCGAGGCGATAACAATCCATATGAAAAAGCGGTATGACTCCGGGGTATTCATTAATCAGAGAAAAAGAAGGACTGGAGACCATCTCTTTCTCCACCCCCAGGCCTTGGGCCAGGCCGCGAACCAGGCAGGTCTTGCCGGCTCCTAATTCTCCATAGAGGGCGATTACGTCTCCGGGCCTGAATAATGAGGCCAGGCTCTGTCCCAGGCCTTCTGTGGCTTCTTCGTCCTTAACGATCTCTTCCAGAAGTGGAGTTGCCAAGACTCCCAACCTTTAGTGCGAAAATAGAGTTCATCACCCAACGAGTTCTATTTTCATATTTGGTGGTGTCACGCCCCTGCAGGGCATGACGGTTTAATGGGCCAAAGAACGGACGATATCCTTCTTGCCGATTATCCCGACTAGATTTTTTTCGTCCAGGACGGGAATGGAGTGAACACGAAACTCGGCCATCAAGGTGGCGATTTCTTCCAGTGAAGTTTCCGGTGTGACGGTTTTGACCTCCCGGGTCATGATATCAGCGGCAATGAGACCTATCATCTTTTTTAATTCCTTCTCAAATTTTTTCCCGCTTTCCAAAAAAACGATATAGCCCATCAAGTTTACCACGGTCGGCAAATGCATCCGTTTGGTCTGGTCTATGATATCGCTCTCACAAACAATCCCGACTACTTCATGGTTGGGGTTTAAGACGGGCACACCACTGATATGTTTCTCGGTCAGGATTTGGGCCACCTCGGATACCGGAGTAGTCTCTTTAACAGTTATCACTTCCTTGGTCATGATGTCTTTGGCCTGGACCATATTTTGCTCCTAACTAAATCATCTATCTCCCGTGTAAGGGGTAGTCGAGGATTTAAAAAAAATGGTTTTTCAGCGTTTGGTGTTCGTCGACGAACGATGAACCACGAACGGTTCTTTTCTGTTACAGTGAAACTTCCCGTATCAAAGGAATGGACTCTGTTTTCGGCCAGTGCCAGCGCCCCTTCTTGGATATCAGGCTCGGGATTTTGTCTAATAGTTCCGAAGCCAGAATTCCTTGCCCGCCTCGCTCCTGGGCCAGCCAGGCCCCGGCCTGTCCATGGAGAAAAACCCCCAGGCAGGCGGCATTTATGAGGGACAACCCTTGAGCTAAAAAGCCAAGGATCAGCCCGGTCAAGACATCTCCGGTTCCTCCGCTGGCCAATACCGAATGGGCAACGGGATTTAGATAAAGGGGGCCTTCCGGATCGGCAATTACGGTTCTGGCCCCTTTAAGCACTACCACGACTCCGTATTTTCTGGAAAAGGCCTGGGCGCCTCGGATCCGGTCGGTCTGAATTTCATTAACCGATTGTCCCGTCAATCGGGACATTTCTCCAGGATGAGGCGTTAATATGGCCCGGCCGGTCAGTCTTTTCAACCCGTCCGGAGCACCGGCCAGGGCATTCAAGCCGTCGGCATCGACAACAACCGGGATATCTATAATTTGTTTCAGCAGGGCCTGCACCAAAGCCTTTGTCCCCGGCGAGGTGGAAAGACCGGGGCCAAAAGCCAGGGCCTTTTTCCCCTGACACAAAGCAATTATTTTGGAAAGGGCCTTCGGACCTAAAAACCCCGGTTCTTCTTCGGGCAGGGGTTCGGTCATGGCCTCGGTCAGCTTTATTTCCATGATCGGATTCAAACTTTCCGGTATTCCCAGGGTCACCAAACCGGCCCCGGCCCGCAGGGCCCCCAGGCAGGTCATGGCCGCCGCGCCGGTTTTCCCTTTTGAACCGGCCAGGACCAACGCGTGACCATAGGAGCCTTTATGTCCTTCAGGATCCCTTTGGGGCAGAAACGAGGCCAGGGTTTCGGCCTCCAGCAATTCCACCCTTTCCTCCGGAACCGGGTAGAGTGCAGCGGGGATCCCTATGTCGACCAGGAAAAGCCTCCCCACAAACCGGCACCCGGGAAAGAGGACCTGACCGATCTTCGGCAGGCCAAAGGTTACGGTCAGATCAGCCTGAGTACAAACCCCCAGGGGTTGACCATTATCCGAAGAAAGGCCGGAAGGGATGTCGATCGCTATTTTAGGGATGGGCAGTTCATTCATTAATAGAATCAAGTCCCGGAAAACCCCCCGAACTTCTTTTTCTAATCCGGTGCCTAAAAGGGCATCCAGCAGAAGATCATAATGAAAAATTTCTTGTTTAAGGGCCTGAAAATCAATTTTCCCTTCTAATTCCTCAACCCGGATCCTAAGCTGTCTCATTAAATCGAGTTGAAGAGCGGCGTCTCCTTTTAATCCACTGCCTGGTCCGGTTAAAAAAACTTTTACCCGAAGGCCCTGGCTCTGGAAATAACGGGCCATGGCCAAGCCGTCCCCCCCGTTGTTTCCTTTTCCACAAAAGACAACCATCGATCGAGCTTGGGGATATTGACTCTGAACAATCTGAACGGCCCCCCGGGCGGCATTTTCCATCAGGACCGCACCGGGCAGACCGCATTCCTCAATGGTCCGCTGGTCCATTTTTTTCATTTGTCGGGCAGTGGTAAGGATCATATTTGAATTACCTAATCTTAGTATTCAACCTGTTGAGGGGATTTGGGGTCTGGCCATTATTGGTCTAAGGTGTAAGGTCCAAGGTTTAAGGGAAAACCGTATACCGTATACCGTATACCGTATACCTTTATACCTTATACCGATAATTCTTTTCCTTCTCCCAATCCTTGTATCTATAAACTCCTAATCTTGGAAACTAAATCTCCAAAACAACAACGGCTATGGCATAACCGTCTTCATCACTCAAGGTTAAAAAACTGTTTTTGATCCCGGTTTCAAAACAGATTTCCTTGGCCCGGCCGTGAAGGATCAGCTCCGGTTTGCCGAATGAATTGGAGGTTACTTCAATATCCTTCCAGAAAACTCCCTTGCGCATTCCCAGGCCGATGGCTTTGGAAAAGGCTTCTTTAGCAGCGAAACGCATGGCCCAGTAGCGGTTAGAACGGGGTTTGCTGAGACAAAGGGATCGCTCTTTTTCGGTAAAAACCTTTCGCTGGAATCTTTCCCCCCAGGATTCCATGGCTTTTTGGATCCGCGCAATTTTAACCAAATCGACTCCGATACCGTATATCATTAGAAATACTGATTCCTTGAAAAATATTCATAAGGGTTCAAGGCATTGATTTTAAAAAATTTTTCAATAAAAAGGATTACTTATGGCTTCTCTGTTCAAACGAACCGGTGTCGAAAGTTTCTTCTTTACCCTTGAACCCGCAACTCCTTGAATCCTCGATCCCTTGTTTTTCATTTTCTTTTATATAACAAGCCATTATCCTGGTCAAGGGGAAATGGCAGGTTTTTACAAGCGATGGGAGTTTAGAAGTCTTTCTTGACTTTAATTAGTTCTTTCCCGTATATATGATCCCAGAAGGGATCGTTTATTTCTAATTTTTATTATTTTTAAAGGGGGATGCCATGGAGAAGGAAAAAACGGAAGGAACAGGAATCAGTCGAAGAAATTTTATCAAAACCTCAGCCACTATCGGTGCGGCCGCTACCATTACCGGGTTTCCGGCTATTTTGCGAGGGGCCGCCCCCAGAGAAATCGTCATCGGTTCCATCCAGCCGGTTACCGGTCCTATTCCCGACATCGGGATTGCCATGCAACGGACCAATAAAATGGCCGTTGATGACATCAATGCCCGAGGGGGGATTAAATCCATGGGGGGGGCTAAGATCAGACTGTTATTGGGAGATCACGAGGCCAAAGAAGAGGTGGCTCGGGCCGCGGCTGAAAGATTGATTAAGGAGGGCGCCGTCTGTCTGGTTGGTCCTTTTTTAAGCGGACCGGCCATGGCCATTGCCACTTTGGCCGAACAACGGAATATCCCCTTTGTGATCGATGTGGCGGCTATGGATGCCATTACGGCCAAGGGATATAAAAACGTCTTCCGCTGTTTCCCTAAGACGGAGCTGTTCATGGTCAGTATAGGGAAATTCCTGGATCAGATTATTAAGGAAAAGAAGGTGTCTATTAAAAGAATCGTTGTTTCTAATGTCGGCGACGCTTTTGGACGCAGTCAGGGAGCGGCTTTTATTAAATTTGTTAAAGATAATAAGCTGCCTTTTGAAGTCGTGGAGCATGTGGAGTATCCCCTGGGGGTCAAGGATCTTTCAGCTGAGGTGGCCAAGATCAAAGCAGCCAAGCCGGATGTTCTTTTCCCGGTGACCCGGACCGGAGATGCCAAACTGATGCTTCGGGAACTTTACAAACAACGGGTGGAATTAATGGGGATCATCAGCCCCGGCAGCCCGGGTTGGTATGAACCGGACAATATCCGGGATCTGGACAAGCTGGCCTATTATGTCCTGGACAACGTGCCCTGGGTCAACCCGAAAAGCACGAAGTTCAAGGACGTCAACGGACGGTTTGAAAAGATGTATCCCGGTCAGTATCTGGATACCAATTCGGGTTGGGGGTATGTCGGGGTCCAAGTCATCGCCGATGCCCTGGAGCGGGCCAAGTCAACCGATCCCGATGCCCTTCGTGAGGCTTTGCGAAAAACGAATTTTAAGGATCACCCCATGGTCGGCGGGCCGGTTATTTTTGACAGCAAAGGCGATAACATCAATGCCACCACTGCTTTGATCCAGGTTCTCCCCGATCCCAAGATGGACGACCGGGTCAAAGTAGTCCTGCCCAAAGAATTTGCCCAGGCCCCTTATGTTTTTCCCTGGAAGCAGCTTTGGGATCGGTGAAGGTGATGGATGGGATGTTAGTTGCTGGTTACTCGTTGCTAGTTGCTGGTTGCTTTCAAGCGAGTATCAAGCAACAAGTAACCAGTAACGAGTAACCAGCAACGAGCCATGAGTCACTAATCATGAATACTGATCTGGTTCTGCAATTGGCCCTGCAGGGATTTTTAATGGGAGGGGTCTATGGTTTGATCGCTTTGGGTCTCTCTCTTATTTTCGGGGTCATGCGGGTCATCAATTTTGCCCACGGGGAAATGATGGTTTTTGCCATGTTCCTGACCATCACTTTATTGGTCTCCCTGGGCCTCGATCCTTATTTCTCCCTGCCCATCACCGCTGCCATCATGTTCGGGATCGGTTACGGGGTTCAAAGGATTTTCGTCAACCGAATCCTGGATATGCCCGAGGCCATGCAGGTCCTGGTTTTGGTCGGTATGGGTATTATCTTTGAAAACTGCACTCTAATGATCTGGGGGGGAAGCGATATCAGTCCCAAGACCAGCCTGGCCCTCTCCTCGATCCGTTTGGGGGTTTTGACTGTGGATGTCCCCCGTCTTATCGCCTTTGTTCTAGCCATTTTGATCACCCTGATGGTCATCCTTTTTTTAAAAAAGACCTCCATCGGCAAGACGATACGAGCCGCAGCCGACAATCGGGTCGGGGCCTTGGTCGTCGGGGCTCATATTAACCGGGTTTATGGCTTCTGTTTCGGTATCGGGGCAGCTTGTGTGGGAGCCGCCGGCACCCTGCTGGTGCCCTTAATGCCGGCCAAGGCCACCATGGGTGCCCCTTACACCCTGATCTCATTTGTGATCGTTATTTTAGGCGG
>JACQYK010000351.1 GCA_016208255.1 Deltaproteobacteria bacterium
ACCGATTCCACCCGGGCCCCGATTTCTTCGATGGTGTCCAGATCGGCCCCGGAGATCTTCAGTCCCAGGGGGGTGCGCAAACCTGTGCTCAACATTTCGATTCGACCCTTGATCGGCATGGTCCAGGCATTGGACAATCCACTGACGTTCAGGGCTTTGTTCAGGCCGGTGATCAACTCTTCCTGGGATATCGTATCGGGTGTGAACCGTCTCAAAATAGACTTTACCCATTCGGGCGCCCAGGCCGAATACCAGGTCTCTACTTTTCGCCACTCCGATTTGGGCTTAAGGGTAATGACCGTCTCCAGCATGGACAGGGGCGCGGGATCAGTTGAGGTCTCGGCCCGGCCGGCTTTGCCCAGGACCCGGTCCACTTCCGGGAACTGCTTGATGATCCGGTCCGTTACCTGGAGTATTTTCAGGGCTTCGGTGATGGATATCCCCGGCATGGTGGTCGGCATGTAAAGAATGGAACCCTCTTCCAAAGGAGGCATGAATTCCGAGCCTAATTGGTTATAAACCGGAATGGTCACCACCACCAGCAGAAAAGCGGCCGAAAGGACCCACCATTTTCGACGCAGGGTCCAGGCGGAAACAGGCTCATAGATCCGCATCAGGGCCCGGCTGATGGGATGGTTTTCTTCGGAATGGATGGAGCCGACACAAACCTTATTGACCATGCGGCAGACCGCTAAAGGACGAAAATTGAAATCCTTCAACCGGATAAAGAGCAGACGTAAAGCCGGGTCCAGGGTGATGGCCAGGATGGCGGCCACAATCATGGAAAGGGCTTTGGTATAAGCCAGGGGTTTAAAGAGGCGCCCCTCCTGGGCCTCCAGAGTCAGAACCGGCAGGAAGGAAACAGCCAGGACCAGGAGGGCGAAGAAGCTCGGTCCGGCTACCTGCTTGATGGCTTTAATAACGACTTCCCGGTAATCTCCGGGCCGGCCGGATTTATCCCACTGATCGAGATTCTTATGGGTCTGCTCGACGACGACGATCGCGGCATCCACCAGGGCGCCGATGGCGATGGCGATGCCCCCCAGGGACATGATATTGGCCGAGATGCCCATCAGGCGGAAAGGGATGAAAGAAATCAGGACCGCAGCCGGTATGGTCAGAATGGGGATGATGGCGCTGGGAATATGCCAGAGAAAGATTAAAATCACTATGGCTACGGTCAGGATAACCTCGAGCAGGGTGGTTTTTAAATTGTCTATCGACCGCAGGATCAACTCGGAGCGGTCATAAACGGGGACCACCCGGACCCCGGGAGGAAGACCGGGCTCGATCTCCTTCAGCTTGGCTTTGACCCGCTCAATGACATCCAGGGCGTTCTGACCCTGCCGCATGACGACGATCCCGGAGACCACTTCGCCCTGGCCGTCCAGCTCCGCCACTCCGCGGCGGATGTCCGGTCCCACGGAGACCTGCCCAATGTCTTTGATGCGGATCGGGGTGCCGTCTTCACTGGCGGCAACACCGATATTCTCAAAGTCCTCCAGGGTCCGGGCGTAACCCCGGCCGCGGATCGTGTATTCGGTCCCGCCGAACTCGATCAGCCGGCCGCCCACCTCCACATTGCCCTGACGGACGGCTTCCACCACCCGGTTGATGGACAGGCCGTAGAACTGAAGCCGGTTGGGGTCCACGTTGACCTGATACTGCTTCTGGAACCCGCCCACCGGCGCCACTTCGGCCACACCCGGTACGGACTTGAGATAATAGCGGAGGTACCAGTCCTGATAGGACCGTAAATCGGCCAGGCTGTGTTTCCCGGACTTATCCACCAGGGCATATTGAAATACCCAGCCCAGTCCGGTGGCATCAGGCCCCATCTCGGTTTTGACGCCGGCAGGAAGGTAGGAGAGCACCCCGGAAAGATATTCCAGGGTCCGGGACCTGGCCCAGTAAATATCCGTACCGTCCTCAAAGATGACATAGACATAAGAGTACCCGTAATCCGTGAAGCCCCGAACCGCTTTGACCTTGGGAGCCCCCAGCATGGCGGTGATGATCGGGTAGGTCACCTGGTCTTCCATGATGTCCGGACTTTGATCCCAGCGGGAATAAATGATCACCTGCGTGTCGCTCAAGTCCGGGATGGCGTCCAGAGGCAGATGCTTCAGGGACCACCAGCCGGCCAGACAGGCCGCCGCCACCACAACCAAGACGATGAACTTATTCCTTACCGAAAAATCGATGATCCGGTTGATCATAGTTGCGGGTTTACCTTTTTGAGCTGTTCGGGGTGGGGCTTAAACTGCCTTCGGGGGACTCTTGTTTTTCCGCGTAGCGGCCCGGGTCCTGATTGAAGCGGGTCCGGTTCTCCTCCGTGGCAAAATAATAGGTCTTTCCCTGAAAGGAGCTTTTCCGCCCGGTCTTCTCGGCCTTTCGTACGGAAACCGCGACACCGGAAACCGGGTCCTGAGTTAAAGAGCCGGCTATTCCGCTGGCGACCAGTTCCAGCCGGCTTTCGGAATCGATCAGGAAGGTGCCTGAAGTAACAATCCGTTCTCCAGGGGTGAGCCCTTTGGTGATCTCAACCTTGTTACCCAGCCGCCAGCCGGTCTCGACCTGCCGGGGCTCAAAGTAGCCATGGCCCCGGTCGACGAAGACCGTCTTTTTAAACCCGGAATCTAGAATCGCGTCCGCAGAAACGGTGATGGCCGGGGGGCTTTCAACCGGAAATTCGACATCCACGAACATATCCGGCCTCAGGAAAAACCCGGGATTCTTGGCCTCCAGGCGAAGCTTCAGGGTGCGGGTATTAGGATCGAACTGGGGCAGGACGCTGCTCACCCTGGCCGTGAAGGATCTTCCCTGATCCGGCAGGGAGACCTTGACATTCAGCCCGGGCCGGAAATACCGCGCTTCCATTCCATAAAGATCTGCCAGAATCCAGACACTGCTCAGGTCCGCAATCCTGTACCACTCGGCGCCCTTCTCGAATTGCTGACCGGGCGACACATTTCTGGCGAGGATAAATCCGGTCTCCGGGGCAATGATGAAGACTTTATCCGTCACCTCCCGGGTTCTGGCCAGCTCTTCCATCTGCTGCTTACTCATGCCCAGGCTTTCCAGCGCGTCGATGTAGGTCTTGATACTGACCGTTGCCAGCTGGGACCCTGCCAGAGCTTGCCTTCTGCCGGCGTCATAACGCTCGTCCCCTGATGAACCAAGGACGGATAAATAGTTGATCTGGGTGGTCCGAAAAAGGGGACTGTAAAAAGAGGCCAGCCGCTCCCCCTTTTTCACCAGGGTCCCGGTGTCATTGTTGTAGGTCTCCCTGATCCAGCCGTCTGTCCCGGCTACAATACGGTAGACCCGTTTTTCATCGGGGGCTACCCGGCCCAGGGCGCGAAGGAAATGCGTCACCGGTCCTTTTTCCACGACTCCGGTCCTGACCCCGATTATCTGCTGCTTTTCCGGGGTAACCCTGACCGTACCGGACGGCAGAGAAGAGGCATCAACGTCGGTGTCGGTGTCAGTAGTGGATTTTAGAATGGGGGGGTTATTCTTAGCAGTTTCGGTCTGTTTGTATAAGGAACCGGCTAAAAAGCCTGCGCCGACAAGCACCAGAACCCCAAAGGCATATAAAAACTTCTTCATAAGGAATTACAGCCCTCCTGCCGATATGCTATAGTTGATGGACAAGTAAAAAGTCCATCAACAGGCCGTGGACGATTAATTCCCGGCCTGGGGTGAGGGTGGAACCGCTTGAATTCACTTCAAGCGGCGGGAGAGGGGAAGCCCTTTCCCACCTCGAAAAAAGTTTTTTTTGATTTTTTACGAGGTCATCATAGTTGACAAGTTCGTAAAAAGTTGCCGGAAGCCCGAATTCGTCATTCCCGCGGAAGCGGGAATCCAGGAAACTCAACTACTTCTGGACCCCCGCCTTCGCGGGGGTGACGGCCTTGGGCGAATTTTTACGAGTCCATCATAGTTAAATCACCTCCGTTTTGCAAATGAATAAGGGAGGCGCAGAAAGATCAACCCCGCGGTACAGCGGGGCAGACGGACTTTTCGCGCAACCGTCTTATTTAACCGACAGCAGCTCCACTTCAAAGATAAGAGTGCTGTTTGAAGGAACAGGTCCGGCGCCTCGCTCGCCATAGCCCAATTCAGGCGGAATGAAAAGCTGCCACTTTGAGCCTTCCTTCATCAGTTGGAGGGCTTCCGTCCAGCCTTTAATCACCCCATTGACTTTAAAAGTAGCCGGCTGGCCTCTTTTGTAGGAGTTATCGAATTCATCGCCGTTAATAAGGGTACCCTTGTAGTTGACAGTGACATTGTCGTCGGCTTTGGGTGTTTTTCCGGACCCTTCCGCCAGTTCCTTGTACTGCAATCCGCTGGGAAGGGTTTTGATCCCTTCTTTCTTCCTGTTCTCTTCCAAAAAGGCTTTGCCTGCGGAAAGGTTCTTCGCGGACATCCCCTTTAATTCATTCTGGCGGGCGGCCATGGTCCTTTGCTTTAAATCGGAAATTGTCTTTTGCATTTCCTCACGACTTAAGGAGGAATTCTTTCCCCCAAGGGCATCCCGGATCCCGGAAGTATAAACTTCCAGGTTGAGGTCCAAACCCTGGGCTTTCAGCCCTTGTCCAAATTGATATCCAAGGCTGTAGCTCTCCTTATCCTTTTGGTCCTTCAGCTCCGGGTTTTCACCTGCAAAACAATAAGAAAATAACAGGCCAAGGCTGATAATACCTGTTAACACGTATTTCATTGCCTTCTCCTTCAATTTTTTTGAATTTCTTAACCCTTTAGATTTATAAAAATAAATAATCTGACAGGATTAAGCGGTTCCCAAAAGGGAACCTTTTTTGAGGTCGGGTCGCTCGACTTCGTCGAGCTTTTAAAGAGGCTCCCTTGGGGAGCCGATGCGCCGACCGAACGGATTTACATTTATTTTGCTCAGGCTCCGGACGACCCTGAGCAACCTCTTTTCGCTTTCAGCAGAAAGGGGGGTCTGTCTTTCGAAGGGCACCCAGACTCCTCGAGCCAATATTGTGGCCTTCCTCTCAAGTTAAAAAAAAGGGGGAGGGATTTCTCCCTCCCCCGCTAGAAAACCTCTTACTTAGGGACCGGTGCGAATGGGGAACGGCAAGGCGTTCGTCCAGGCGGATGAACCGCTGATGCTGTTGTTCGCCCGGATCCGGTAGTAGTAGGTTGTGTTGCGATTCACGGTCTGCGTGAAAGCCCTGGCGTTACCCCCAGGCGTGGCGGTGTTCAGGCCCGTCGTGAAGATGGCATTGTTGGCGCGCTGGATCGTGAAGTTGGTTGGGTTGGTGGCGGCCTGCCAGGTCAGCGTGGCCATATAACGATTTCCCGGTATTCGGCGGACCGATACTATAAAATTAGTAGGAGCCGCCGGAATCGCAGGTATTACCGCATTGGTCACGTTGGTAGGTGCGGTAGACAGTCCTACCGCGTTTATTGCACAAACCTGGTAACGGAAGGTGTTGCCGGGCGTTACCGTCGTATCAGTGTAGGTAACGTTGCCCACGTTGTTTCTCGGTCCGGGCGTGGCAATAGTGGCAAAGTCGGTGCAAGCTGCTCCGGTGCAGCGCTCGACCACGAAGCCGGTTTCGTTGTTGGCGTTATCCCTCCAGGTCAGCCGCACCTGTGGTCCGGCCTGCACGGTTACCGAAAGTAAGGTCGGATTGGCCGGCACCGCCCCTGTTGGGGCCCCAACCGTAACCGCTACTGTGTTAGTAGGAACAGAGTCGGCAGCCATGGTGGGGAAACCTGGCGTATCCAAGTCACCAACAGGGGGACCGTTGGCGATTACCCTGTACCAGTATTGGCTGTTATTTGCGACTGTTTGTTGGAAAGTCACCGTGTTCGGCACAGCCGGATTGGGGTTGACGTAGTTGAATGTGCTCAGTCCAGTGGTGAAAGCGGCATTTGTTGCCCTTTGGATGGTGAACTGTACCTCTTTAAAGGAGTTGTCAGTCCAGCTCAAGGTAACAGTGTTGCCGGCCACTGAAGCAGTGAGATTCGTAGGAGCTTGCGGTGGAACGGCAAACACCAAAGTGTGCATCATATCCATTTCTTCGTGGGAGAGGATATGGCAGTGCCAGACATATTCCCATCCGAAATTGACATAATGGTTGAGGATTTCAGGCTCAATTTGAGTTCCATTCGGATCGAACCATCCCGCGGGTGCCGGTGGGATCAGGGTGGCCCCCTCGGGCAGGGTCGGGTCGATCAAGCGAATGCTGTCGGGCACCTCGAAGGGGACCTGCGACGGAGTGGGAACGGTCGGTCTCATGGCCAGGTAGGTGATCTCCAGGGGGTTGATCCGGAAGGTGTCTTTCCAGCCCAGCTCGATGAGGTCCACAGGCAGCGTTCCCCCCGTGACCTGCCCGCTCTGGTCATGGCGGTTAATGAGCTGAGTATGGAACAGGTGGGTGTGGATGGTGTGGGTATCCACGCCGTTGTGGAAGATCCTCCAGATCTGGGTCCCGTCAGGCATCACCCCGATCGGGGTCCCCTCAACCGAGCCTCGGACCAGATCGGTGGGCGGGCTCGCCAGGGGGTAGGGGAGCAGGATATGAACATTAGATGCCGGGTTCATGAGTCCGAGCATTCCACTCATCCGGCCGAACAGGGTGTCGTATACACCGCCCATCTCGTCGTGCATGGCCTTCATTTCCAGCGGTAAAGTGACCGCTGGCTGAAGGACCCCTTGTTCATTGATGGGCTGGAAGGTTTTTTGCGTATCTCTGATCGCGACATACTGGGCCACAGTCGCCGGGAAGGTGTTGTTGTAAGCGGAGTTGTATTCGGCCTGGGGAATGATAATCGGGTCCTGGGAAACCTCAAAGACGCCCCGCTTCGCGGCGTTCGGGGTTCCGTCAGGATTAACCCCTTTCTTAAACACGTACTCGAGGTTTGGAAGAGTAACGTCAGTTGTCGGTGTCGTTACGCCTGTACCCACCTGGATCTGCATAATGGTCCGGGTATTGGGGCCGTAGCCGGGCTGTGTATTGGGCGCGCCGCCGCCGTCCATCTGGTTTCCGTTGCCTGTGTAGTTGTCATAGGGCGCTGCACCCGCGGGAACAGGTGCCGGGGAGTCATTGTAAAGAATCAGGGTCTTGCCGGCGAAAGCGCTGAAATCTACCACTACGTCCGCCCGCTCTGCTGATCCCAGGAAAATCGATTTCTGGTTGACCAGCCCGAAACTGAAGTAAGCCGGGTCGGTGTTATAGCCGATAGGCTTCTGCTCCACCACCACCGGCCTGGGCATGAAGCCGCCTTCTGTTCCGATCATCCACCAGGCTGGTCCTGCGGTCGTCGGATCGGGAATGCCGCTCGGGGTATCAGCATATTGATTCGCCGGGGCCACACTGACCGGGACCATCTTGACCTCGGTGCAGTTTGCAGCCGCCGGGCCACCTATGGCCCCGTCGCACAGCACTGTACCTACGGTGCCAGGCGTGGTCGGGGTGTTTTTGTCCGCCGCCACATAGAGCTGGAGGTTGACGAAACGGTCATTGGAGGCGTTCAGGATACGGAAACGGTAGGCCTTTGGCTCCACCACTAAATAGGGGTAAGCGGTCCCGTTGACCACCTGGGTGTCCAGGAAGGACTCGCCCGGTGTGGAAGGGTTCGGGACCCCCGGCCTCATGGGCGGTTCCCAGGATGTAGTACATCCGGGGCCCGGGGGAACCAGGCCACAATCGGCTTGATAGTATTCGTTGGGGACCTCTCCAACCTCGATGCAGCCCACGGGTCCCCCGTTAACACAAACTGGGGTCGGGGGCCAGAACCAGGGGCCATAATGCCAGCGGCCGAAGCCATTGGTCATCGTCAGGTCCCAGGGATTCTGGACCGTCATGTAGACATGGGGGTACCAGAGATCTCCTTTTTGCGGTGTCGGATATCCTGTGGCCGGGTCTATCGGTCCAGGTCCCCAGGCCCAAGTCGGATCCTGAGCGAAGATTGTCTCAGGATCGACGAAGGTCCGGTCTTGAATGACCAGGGGGATGCCGATATCGGGCAGGACTTTGAGCAGGCCGGGATTGACCCCGGACACATTGGTAGCGTTGATCATGTCCTGCTCAACGGCGTCCGTGATCACATAGCCGGCTGCCTCACCGGCATAGACATTGAGACGGGTGATGCCCATGGCGTGGTCGTGGTAGAACTGCAGCCTGGCGCTCTGGGCGTTGGTGTAGAAGAAGGTCATACAGCCACTATTCCCCGGGAGTCCCGGATTATTCACGGGGTCGCCGTCGCAGGCAGTACCCATGTCCGGAACGTTTCGCGCGCTGACCCCCGCAGGATAAGGTGTAATTTCGTTGGCCGGAGAAATCCACTGGTGCACGTTGCCATCACTGATCCAGACAGTGTTGTTGCCGTGGAGGTGAATGGTGGCCCGGTTTTGGGTGTATTTATCCCCGGCCTGACCCGGCAGGGCCGGCCCTAACCCGGAACCCGCGACCGTTTCGTCCACGGGCAGGAAGAGGTTTCCACCGGCACCGGTGGGAAGCAGGTTATAGAACTTGATGCGGACCGGTCTCGCCACGCCCCTTGGGTCAGGCTCAAGGCCATGTACTCTCCCCTTGGCCACGATGATTGGCCCCAGGTAATGAGGCCTATCCACACCAAACTTTCCGCCCGGCAAGGGGTAGTGGCTGCCCGTTACGACCGATGTCTCCACCTGCACATACCCCCTGAGCTTGGTCGGCGGCAGGTCGCTATGCATCTGCTCGGTGTACTCTACCAGGGCGATTTCGTAATAGTCGGAGCCCGGATAAGTCACTGTGTCGGCGACCCCAACCGGGAGGTACTGGCCGAGGGCGTTTGCATTAGTAGGCCCCAGCCCCGGAAGCTTGTCGACAAACTTGCGGATGCCGGTGCCAACCATAAATGGGCCACCGATGACCGCGTCGGCGATTGCATCTACGCCTGTAGTATCCGTGATGATCACAACGGGAGCGACATAGCCGCTGCCGCCGTTATTGATCATAAATCCGGTGATTACGCCTCCTGTTACTGTAGCAGTAACATTAGCGGCTGTATAGTCCGCCGGCGGGAGGTAGGCATCGACGATGGTGACCGTTGGGGTTGCGGTATACCCTGTGCCTCCTTCCACGACATTGACCACAGCCACCGGTCCCTTGGGCAGCGGGCTGAAAGCCCAGTTGCCGTAGGGGCCAAAATAATGGGGTACCCCGCCCGGACCCTCAATGCCTGGGAGAGGTTGGGCGGCGGCGAAAGCGGCTGCCGGTACCAGAGCAACAAGTGCGGCTGCCATAATCATAAGGATTATCAATTTGATCTTTCTCATCTCTTTTTCCTTTCGTGCTTGTTTATTGCGCTTTGTCCGTTTCAGGTGCCTGTCCGGCGGGTGCCGGCGCAACGCGCCCGGCTACTCCGGGCTGAAGGCCCATTTTCCTGGCCCGCTTTTGGGCAGCCTTCTGTTCGGAGGGTGGTACTTTCCCGAACTTTCTTGCTACGTCATCGGTGGTAACCTTTGGTTTTGCAGAAGCTGCCTGAACAGAGGACCAGGCTGAAACTGCGATTGTCATTGCCAGTAAGATCATAACTAAAAATTTTAACTTAGACATCATGGTATCTCCTTAATTGTTGATACGAATCATTTCAGAACAGTCACTTTAGACCATTCAAGCCATTCGCCTTTTTTTCTTTCCTGCTTCCTCACCTCCTTTTTACTTGCCTTAAACCCCCGGCGCTTTTTATTTTTCTATACCCTCATTATTGATAAATTCGTAAAAAGTCGTCATTCCCGCGGAGAGCCTGTCCTCGACCCGATCGGGGACGGGAATCCAGTCAATCTTCAACCTACTAAAAGCACTGGATTCCCTTTTTCTATCGACTTCCTCTGGAAGTCTCTTTTTAAGGTCGGCATAACGGCATCCCGAATGGATGCCTTTTCAAAAGCTCGACAAAGTCGAGCGGCCCGACCGTACGGAATGACGAAATTGGGCTTTCGGCGACTTTTTACGAGACCATCATTGTTTAAGCCTCGATATGGAACTTGGCCGTGGTCATCTTCCCGCCGTCGGAAATTTTTACAGCGATAACCCAGGGTCCGTTCATGATCAGTTTCATCTCAGCCCGGTATTTATCCCCCTTCGGTTTGGCCATGGTCCGGAAATTCATGGGTGCCATGCGGGGCATGGGCGGCATATAGTAATTGATCAGGACCTGGGCCTCGGTCACCGGCTGGCCGCTCATCTCTTTGACGATGATATCAATCCTGTTGTCCCCCAGGATGGGAGGGTTACGGTCCAGGGCAATTTCCACCACATATCTCCCGGTCCTGGCGGAGAGCGTCAGATTCCGGGCCTGGACACTGGAAAAGGCCAACAGCAGGATGACAAGCAGTAAGGAAATTTTTTTCATGGTCAATCTGCCTTTCCTGGTAAGGATCAGGAAGAGCCAAACTTAATTTTTATTTTTTAATCTCGAGTGTTTTTAATGAAAGAGAATAAATGAGCGCCAAATTTTATAGGCGCAGGGAGGCTGTTTCGATAGGATCATTAATCCATGAGGGTAAATTAGTTAAAAAGTTGTTTATAGTTAAACAGATTTTCGCCCGGTAAAACTCGGCAAAATAAATGGACCCAATACCCTTAAAAAAATCAGACTCAATACCTTTATTTATTGATGGTTTTATCCGACATATGGAACAATTCTCTGAATAACCCCGAAAATGCTGATCTAAGGAAATGACGACGAGGGTGAGAGAAAAAATACAGATTAAAAAAAGGGCCACCATCTTTTTATTATCCAGGGAAATGGTATCAGAACGATCAGTGCTCATTTATTTCTACCTCGATTGGTCATGTTTCCCTGCTTCCAAAGATTACGATTGAACGGTTGACCCATTTCTTCTTTTCGGCTTTGTTATGGTAATAATATGTTAACCAGTTTTTAGAAAAAGAATATAAGGCGAACACCCTATTCTTTTCCAAATATTCCTGTATTTTTTTTTAGTTTTAGGAAAGGCCTCCAAATAATTAATTCACCTCCTCTTACTTTATTTATAAGGATCCAATGATTGGTTTGACATTTATCCGATTGTCCCTTTTCAAGATCACTTTCAATTGACCTTTAAGCCTCGATATGGAACTTGGCGGTGGTCATTTTCCCACTGGCGGAAATTTTTACCGCGATAACCCAGGGTCCGTTCCGCTGCTGTTTATTTAGTGAAAATTCTTTGCTGGCTCTCATTCTTTAAGTTTTTTCAAATTAAAATAACTGAGAACAATCGATCCGTAAATAAAGTGAACTCTGTATTTTTTAAGTAGTTAACCGGTATTTAAAAAATAGGTTCTTAATTGGAAAGAAGAAATAAATTAAAACGAATATTTGATTTAATACAGTGTTTTTACTGAATAACTTTTTCTTGCTCTGACCCTTGGGAAAAAGTTTACCACTTTTAGGTCTTAATATTCCTACAGGAATAGTAGGAATTATGCATTTCAGTCCTGTCTTTAAAGATGGAAAAAGGGGAAGAAGGAGGAAAAGATAAGGGATTTAATAGAACCCGTAAAAAGTCGCCCAAGGCCCCTTTGCGTCATTCTCCTGGAAACGGGTCCTGCCTTGGTGGGATTGATTAGTTACGAATGATCTGGACCCCCGCCTTCGCGGGGGTGACGGCTTTGGAGACTTTTTGGGAAAATGAGAAGCGAAGCGAAATCCGGGCCGGGAAATTCTTCTAATCCAGGGATTTGATAACCTCCGGGGTCACTTCGGAGAATTTTAAAATTTTTTGGCCCTTATGGTCCTTGAGGAATTCTTTGGCCCCTGATTCCTTTTCCAGAGGGATCAATTCCCGGCCCATGGGACCATAGATATCGCTTCCGACCACAAACCAGGCCCTCTCGGCCGGGATCGGAGCAAGGGAATAATAATCCAGCACCCAGATCGCCTCAATGTTTTCTTTTTTTTTCGAGGGATTGTATCTTTTCAGATCAAAGAAATACTTGAACATATCCTTCGACCCATCGAAGAAGGCCTGGGAGCCGTCCTTGAAGACGACAACGCTTATCCAGTCCGGATACTTGGTGATGAACATGCCGCAGACCGGACACTTTTCTCTGGCCGTCGGTTTGGGCATCCCTTTTTCGGCCGCTTCAACCAGGGAAGTCCGATAAAAGGACAAGAGCAGACCCAGGACGAAAAAAGTAATAATGAATTTTCGCATTTATTTTCCTTTTTAAATTCCGGTATCAGTTTTTTTTTTAAATTGAAAACATTTTTGGACAGGATTTACAGGATTACTTGGATTTTTGTGCCTTTCCGGAAGAAAGGCACAAACCTAATCGCCCTTCGGGCAAAAACATTAGTCTCCGCTGGAAGCGGAAGATGTTGTTGCTCAGGCTCTTCTGGAGCCTGAGCAATAATCATGTTAATCCTGTTAATCCTGTCAGAAATTTTTTCATATGTCTAGGGTGTTACCTTATTTCTTCTCCATCATATGATGTTGATGCATTTTGCGCATCTTTCTTCTTTCCCGGATCATCTTGGTATCGTTATAGAGATCCTGATGGGCCGCCTCGACGGCCTCGTCGAAACTTGCCAGACGGCCGCCTTGTTCCTGCCTGTATTTTTCGGCATCCTCCTTTTTGGCGAAGGCCCATTTAGCGTTTTTGGTCATGACCCCGGGCTTGCTGCCACCGATAATCCAGGTCGCCTTCTCGGCATCGATCAGGGCCTTGGTTCCATAATCACCAACCATAATAGCCTTGGGATTCTTATCCAGATTCAAGGCCAGATCCACTATGGCGCAATGGAGACTGCAAGTCCCCATCTTGGTTCCATCATCATATTCGATGACCATTCGGCTGTGGGCGAACATCTCCCGGTTCATACCGCAATATTTGCAGGACGGTGCCTGCTTGATGTCGTCTCCAAAAGCCAATACAACGCTCCCCAAAATCAGGGTAATGGCTGCAAATATGAGGATATATCCTTTTCTATTCATTTATTGTTTCCTTTCCTTTTTCAATTTTGCGAGATTCTGGCATGCATTAATACTGACGAAACCCGTTAAAAAGCCGCCGAAATCCCGTTTTCGTCATTCCCATGAAAGTGGGAATCCAGTAATTTTAATTAGTTAAGCATGGCCTGGATTCCCGCCGGCGCGTGAATGACGTCTTTTTACGAGAATATCAATACTGACGGGACATGGCGGTTTAGCGGGACAGGAGATTCTGGGAGGATTTTCCGGGACCTCCGGGAAGACCGTTTGGGGTACGGCAAACTTTTTATAGACGATATTAGAGCATTGGAACGGAACAGCTATATTGGAAAAATGGAAAAAGATATCCGTTGCCCGGTCTTCTTCCTCAATATCGTCGTTATTGGCGCATTGGGGACATGACAAGATTGGGCAGAGACAAACCATGCCTCGCTCAGCGCAATGGCAAATCATTTTTCCATGAGTAGAATGGCACTGAGCCGCCTCTAAACCCGATGAAACCAACAGAAGTATGGTCAGAACCACAATAGCCTGAAGTCTAAATTCTCTGTACATTTCAGAAAACAGTTAGAGCAACAATCAACAAAGTCAATAGGAAATAGAATTAGATGGACTCGCAAAAAGTCGTCATTCCCGCGGAAGCGGGAATCCAGCTATTCTCAACCTGTTAAACCACTGGATTCCCTTTCCCCGATCAGGCCGAGGACAAGCTTCAAGGGAATGACGAAATTCGGCTTTTGGCGACTTTTTGCGAATCCAACGCTTTAGACCTTTTACTAAGCAGGTTAATTTATATCAATACTGTCTTTAAGTTATTTTGCCGGTGAAAATATTGTATTTGAAGCGCCTCTCAGGTAAATATTAAGGAATCAGTAAGTTCCTCCTCTGGTTCATTTATTGCTCCCCGGATTTACCGACCGGCGCCTATTCTTTGAAGATTTTGGCGATTCGCTCCTGGTCCTCCGGCTTCAAGTAGGGATGCATGGGCAGACTGAAGATTCGTCCAGCACAATCCTCGCTGACCGGAAAATCACCTTCCCTGTATCCTAGAAAGGAAAAGGCGGTCTGCAGGTGCAGGGGTATGGGATAATAGACGGCCGTGGGAATGGAAGCCGCTTTGAGTTTTTGAATCAAATCCTGCCGGGCCTTGGAGTCCCTGGCTAAAACGGAATACTGAGCCCAGGCCGACTTCACGCCGGGCGGTATTTGAGGGAGAAAGAGTGCCCCGCCGGCGGACAGAGGTCGCAATAGTTCATTGTAAGAGGCTGCGACCTGTTGCCGGCCTTCGATTTCTTCCGGGAAAATTTCAAACTTGGCCAGCAAAACGGCGGCTTGAAGGCTGTCCAGGCGGCCGTTGATCCCGATTCGGACGTTCTCATACTTGTCCAGGCCCTGACCATGAATTCTTATGGAACGCATAACCTCGGCCAGATGTTCATCCCGGGTAAAACACATGCCTCCATCCCCATAGGCCCCTAAAGGTTTAGCCGGGAAGAAGGAAGTGCAGGCAATGTCCGACAAGGCGCCGGCCTTCCGTCCCTGATATTCGGCCCCGAAAGATTGGGCCGCGTCTTCGATAACATAAAGGCCGTGCTTTCGGGCAATGGCGTTGATACGGTCATAGTCGGCCGGCACACCGAATAAATCGACGGGAATGATCCCTTTGGGGATCAGGCCCGGAGTTCGGAGTTCGGAGTTCGGAGAAAAAAACTTGGGTAGGGGATGAATGGAAGCGTCGTTCGAGTTTAAGGCCCGAATCGCCAGTTCCAGCTTGTCCGGGTCCATATTAAAGGTCCGGGGATCTATATCGACAAAGATGGGAACGGCCCCCAGGAGACTGATCACTTCAGCAGTCGCCACAAAGGTAAAGGGGCTGGTAAAAATAGCCTCCCCCGGCCGAAGATTAAAGGCCATGAGGGCCAGGAGCAGGGCATCGGTACCGGAGGCGCAGCCGATGGCCTGATGGACACCCGCATAATCGGCCAACTGTGCTTCCAATTCAAAGAC
Source organism: Deltaproteobacteria bacterium (assembly GCA_016208255.1). GTDB lineage: Bacteria > Desulfobacterota > RBG-13-43-22 > RBG-13-43-22 > RBG-13-43-22 > RBG-13-43-22. The sequence continues at coordinate 14,969 of JACQYK010000351.1, forward strand.
CTCGGGGCCCATGATATATTGGCCGTGAGCCAGGACGGCCTGAATCCTGGATTCAAGTTTTGGCTTTAAACGCAGTTGCTGGGTTTTTAAGTCGACAAAGTCCATATTTGATTACCTGTATCCGTTTATGAGTTTGAAAATAATTTATCTCTCACTTTTTTGCCTTGAATGAGTCTGTTACTCGTTGCTCGTTCCTCGTTAAAACAAGTAACCAGGAACCAGGAACCAGCAACATTAATATTTATTGGGATAGGCGGCAAAATACCTTCC
>JACQYK010000354.1 GCA_016208255.1 Deltaproteobacteria bacterium
ATTGTTAAAAATATCGTCGAAGCCCATCGCGGGACCATTCAGATGGTTAATTCGGAATCGGGGGGAACCTCGGTGGTGATTACCTTGCCGAATAGAAAAGAATAATACTGATGGACTTGTAAAAAAGTCCATCAGCAGGCCGAGGACAATTAAGTCCCGGCCTGGGGTGAAGGTGGAACCACTTGAATTCACTTCAAGTGGCGGGAGAGGGGAAGCCCTTTCCCGCCGAGCAAAAAGTCGTTTTTTGACTTTTTACGAGGTTAAAAATACTGATCGTTACTGGTCGCTGGTTTCTCGTTTTCTGGTTCGGTCTACCTTTCCACGAGCAACCAGTAACGAGTAACGAGTAACCAAGGGTTTTTAAGTTTATGGAAACGATTCTGGTTGTGGATGATGAAAAAAATTATCTTTTAGTGCTGAAAGAATTATTGACCGAAGAGGGGTATGAGGTGGTTATCGCCCAATCGGCTTCGGAAGCCTTGAAGATTTTTCAGGAAACAGAGCTGGACCTGGTGATCACGGACATGAAAATGCCCGGGATGAACGGGATGGAGTTGTTGGGTGTTTTGAAAGAAAAAGATCTCCATCTGCCGGTGATCATGATGACCGCTTTTGGAACGGTGGAAAAAGCGGTGGAGGCCATGAAAAAAGGGGCCTATGATTATATTCTCAAACCTTTTGATAACGAGGTGTTAAAAAAAACGGTAACCAAAGGCCTGGCCATGGGGCGGGTCATTAAAGCCAACCGGCTGCTCTCTGGAGAATTGAAGGAAAAATTCGGTTCCACCGACCTGATCGGCAACAGTTTGCCGGTGAGGCGGGTCAGGGAGTTGATCTCCAAGGTGGCCGGGACCAAGGCCACCGTATTGATCAGCGGTGAGTCCGGGACAGGGAAAGAATTAGTGGCCCGGGCCATCCACTTCAACAGCCCTAGAAAAGATAAGCCCTTAATTTCGGTCAATTGCTCGGCCTTGGCCGAAACCCTGCTGGAAAGCGAGCTTTTCGGCCACGAGAAAGGCTCCTTCACCGGGGCCGTGGCCCAAAGAAAGGGACGCTTTGAAACAGCGGATGGAGGGACCCTTTTCCTGGATGAAGTGGGTGAGATGTCCCCCTCGGTCCAGGTTTCCCTTTTACGGGTTCTGCAGAACCATGAATTTGAACGGGTAGGCGGAAACAAGACTATTAAAGTGGATGTGAGGGTCATTACCGCCACCAATAAGGACCTGACCAAAGAGATTGCTAAAGGACATTTCCGCGAAGATCTATACTATCGTCTCAATGTGGTTCATATTGAAGTCCCTCCTTTGAGGGATCGGAAGGAGGACCTTCCCTTATTGATCCGCTATTTTTTAGAGAGATTTGCCAAAGAAATGAACAAGAAGGAGGTCCCCTCTTTGGCTCCGGAAGTGATGGGTGCTCTGCTGGCCTATGACTGGCCGGGGAATGTCCGGGAACTGGAAAATATGCTGGAAAGAGCGGTTATTCTGAGTTCAAAGCCGATTATCCATCTTGAAGATCTGCCTTTTACCAGCATTATTCCGTCAGGCGCCAAACTCAATGAGGTACTGGAATTAATAGAAAAAAAGATGATCACCCAGGCCTTATCCCTTTCCGGGAATGTCCAGGCCCATGCCGCCGAACTGTTGGGCATAGAAAAGAACCTGCTTAAGTATAAGATGAAAAAATACGCCCTGGTATAATACGAAAATACCTAAGGCGTGAGGCGTAAGGCGTGAGGCGAACCTCCCCTTTTTTCACGCTTCGTGGTGCCCCGCAGGGGCGGGAGGCTTATTTTGAAGGAGATGTCTGAACTATTAAAACGCAATCCACTCTTCAGCGGACTGGATGAGTCCGGACTTGCCAAAGTCAAAGAAATTACCTCTCCCCATTCCTATAAAAAAGGGAGTATCCTCTTCTCCCAGGGAGATGAGGCTCATGGGTTTTACCTGGTATCCGAAGGAAAGATAAAAATATATCGCCTGTCGCCAAACGGTCAGGAATATGTAATGCGCATCGTTGGACCAGGAGAAACAATCGCCGAGGCGGCGGTTTTTTCCGGAAAAACCTTTCCGGCTTCGGCTGAAGCCCTGGAAGACAGCCGGCTCTACTACCTGAATAAAGCAGATTTCACGGCCCTCATCCGGGAGAGCCCCCAGCTGGCCCTGAATATGATGACCGGATTATCTTTATTATTAAGAGAACTGGCCCAACAGGTCGAAGATCTTTCTTTGAAGGAAGTCTCGGCCCGACTGGCCCGTTTCCTGATCGAAGAGGCCGAAAAAATTTCCTCCATCCCGGCTAACGGACTTGAAATTCCTTTAGAGATGAAAAAAAATCTTCTGGCCAGCCGCCTGGGGACCATCGGGGAGACCCTGTCCCGCACCCTGGCGAAAATGAAGCAGAGAGAGATAATTCATATCAAAAAGGATATTATCATAATCCGGAATTTTGAGATTCTGAAAGAAATTGCTCAAGGCATAAAATTATAAGGAGGCCCTATGCTTTTCCCAGATTATCGTCCCAGGAGGCTGAGGCGGAATGAATCCTTTAGAAGGATGATCCGGGAGACCACACTTTCGGTCAATAACCTGATCTATCCCATGTTCGTAGTCTTCGGCAAAGGGATTCGCCGCCCCATCGCTTCCATGCCCGGGATTTTTCAGCTTTCCATAGATGAGCTCATCAAAGAGGCGCGGGAAATCCTTTCCCTGCGTATTCCGGCTATTATGCTTTTCGGGATCCCGGACAAAAAAGACGAAAAGGCTTCCGGAGCTTATGATCCCAATGGGGTTATCCAGCGGGCCATGAAAACCTTAAAAGACAAGGTGCCGGAATTGATGGTCATCGGTGATGTCTGCCTTTGTGAATACATGAGCCACGGCCACTGTGGAATTATCCAAGGGGGCGAGGTCGATAATGATGCCACCTTGGAGCTGTTGGCCCGTACCGCCCTGGCTCAGGCCAAGGCCGGGGCCGATATGGTGGCCCCCAGTGATATGATGGATGGCAGAGTGGCCGAGATCCGTCAGGCCCTGGATGAAAACGGCTTTGAACAAACTCCTATTATGGTCTATTCGGCTAAATATGCCTCGGCTTTTTATGGCCCGTTCCGGGAGGCCGCGGAATCGGCCCCGAAATTCGGGGACCGGAAGGGCTACCAGATGGACCCGGCCAATTTCCGGGAAGCCATCCGTGAAGTGACCCTGGATGTTGAAGAAGGGGCGGATATCATCATGGTCAAACCGGCCCTGCCCTATCTGGATGTTATCTGCCGGGTTCGGGAGGAATTCGACCTGCCGGTGGCGGCTTATAACGTAAGCGGAGAATATGCCATGATCAAAGCGGCGGCAAAACAGGGCTGGTTGGATGAAAACCAGGTGATGATGGAATCGCTGCTTTCCATTCGACGGGCCGGGGCCGATCTGATTCTGACCTACTTTGCTAAAGAGGCAGCGGCCCTTTTGAAAGCCTCAGGATAGAAGATGAAAGGTCATATTCAGTCAATGCCTTCTCACCCGAAAGAGGAATCCCAGCCCTCCCCCCAATTTCCCGAACTCCGTCTGGTGGCCTGGGAAGTGACCCGGCAATGCAATCTGTCCTGTCTTCACTGCCGGGCCTCAGCCGAATCAGGCCCCTATCCTGATGAATTAAGCACTGCCGAAGGTCGTCTTCTCCTGGAGCAAATCAGGGAGGTGGGCCAACCGGTGGTTATTTTAACCGGGGGAGAGCCCTTGCTTCGCCCGGACATTTTTGAACTGGCCAGTCATGGACATGACCTGGGTCTGCGGATGGTCATGGCTGTCAACGGCACCCTTTTGGATAAGGAAAAGGCCCGGAGGTTGAAAGAATCGGGTATTCAGAGGATCAGTATCAGTATGGATGGGGCGACGGCCGAAAGTCATGATTTTTTTCGGCAGGTTCAAGGGGCTTATAATGGAATACTGAAAGGGGTCGAAGCGGCCAGGTCTGTGGACCTGGAATATCAGATCAATACCACGGTTACCAGACTTAATCTGCATCAGCTGGCAAAAATACAGGAAAAAACCATTGAATGGGGGGCCGTAGCCCACCATATTTTCATGCTCGTTCCCACCGGCCGGGGAAGGGCCTTGACCGACCAGACCATCTCAGCCGAAGAGTATGAAAAGACCCTGTCCTGGCTGGTTAACCGCAAAGAGGAGATCCCTTTGTCCGTCAAAGCCACTTGCGCCCCCCATTATTATCGTATATTAAGGGAGACCGCCCGTCGGGAGGGGAAGGAAATTACTTTTCAAAGTCATGGATTGGATGCAGTCACCCGGGGTTGCCTGGGGGGGGCCGGGTTTTGTTTTGTTTCTCATGTGGGGCAAGTGCAACCCTGCGGTTATCTGGAAGTTGATTCTGGCCAAATTCGTAAGCAGAGATTCAGGGAGATATACGAAACTTCACCGGTCTTTCTGGCCATCAGGGATAAAAGCCGATATTCGGGGAAATGCGGTCGTTGTGAATATTTTCGGGTTTGCGGGGGCTGCCGGGCCAGGGCCTTTGAAGCCACTGGAAATTTTTTGGAGGAAGAACCTCTTTGCACCTATCAGCCTAAAAAAGGGCGTGAGGCGTGAGGCGTGAGGCGTGAGGCGTGAGGCGTGAGTTTATTGTTAATAATTCATTCTCCGCTCTAGGTCCTTAGCCGGAATTAATTAGGAAAATGGAAAGAAATAAAATAAAAAAGGAATCCCCCGACAAAAAAAAGATCCATAAGCTGGATAAGACTGACCGGGCTATCCTGAATGAAATTCAGTCCCATTTCCCTCTCAAGGCCAGACCTTATCGAGAGGTCTCCGAACGGCTGGGTCTTACGGAAAAGGAGGTCATCTTCAGGGTTGACCGCATGGCCAAAGGGGGGATCATCCGGCGTATCGGGGCTAATTTTAATTCCCGCAAGCTGGGATTCACCAGCACCCTTTGTGCCGCCCAGGTCCCTGGGGAAAGGATATCCGAATTTGTTGAAAAGGTTAATCAATATCCCGGGGTCACCCATAACTATGAACGAGAGGGGGATTTTAATATATGGTTCACCATGATAGCCGAATCCCAGAAACAAATAGAATCCTCTCTCCAAGAAATAAAGGATACCACAGGGGTTGAAACATTAATAAGCCTTCCTGCCTTAAATATTTTTAAGATTCGTGTCGATTTTGAAGTTTAGTGCAAAAATAGGGTTCAAGGATTCGAGGTTTCCAGGGGTCAGCCGCTCGATCCGCTCGACGAAGTCGAGCGGATCGAGCGGCTGGCCCCTTGAATCCTTATTAATAATTCTCCTGATTGTGAGGTCCGCATCGGTCGGCCCTGAGGATTTAATATGAATGAACAATTGGAAGACAGAAAAGAACCGAAAGTTGAGGTTAACCCCGATACGGATGAGTATCTCTCCCCCACAAGCTACGGGGGGCCTCGTCCATCTTTATCTTTAAAAAAAATGGGATTGGTCTTTATCGTCCTCATTGGAACCTTTGGAATGGGATTTGGGTTGTGGATACTCTTACAGTCTGGGATGGTTTCGGGTAAAAAACAACTTGAATCCCCTGAATTACTGGCCCTTAGGGGAGAATTCCAGAAACTGAAGGGTGAAATCGATCCTTTAAAAAAAGAAATCCAATCCCTAAAGGAAGAACTGGCGTCTTTTCAGGACCGGACCAAGATCCTTCAAGGACAAATCTCGGCTTTCAAGGACCAATTATCCGGTTTAGCAAATAAAAAGGATTCTAAAGGGTATAAAAAACCTGCACCGAAGGTGGTCATCTACAAGATAAAAAAAGGGGACACCTTGGTATCGGTTGCTAAAAAATTCCGGGTTCGGCCGGATGATTTGCGGGGCTGGAACCGCCTTTCCTTAAAAAGTAAGCTCAACCCGGGTCAAATTATAACGATCTACTCCCCTACTCCCTAAATCCAAACATGACTTTCTCGTAAGGTTCAAACATCATTTGATAAAGGTCCATGGCATAGCGATCGGTCATGCCCGATAAATAATCGGTAATGATCCGGCGCCTGGCCTTTTTGTCCGTGGCCTGGCCGTAACGAAATTTAAAGGCTCCTGGCAACATATTCGGGTTTTCTTCCAAGTGATAAAACATCCGGGAAATAATCAACCGGCCTTTTTCATTCATAATGGAAACCTGGGGTCGTTTATAAACATTTTCAAAAAGAAACTTTTTTAGTTTATTAAAGTTCTCCCAGTCCCGTTTGGGTGCTGTCACCACAGGAAATTTTTCTTTTCTGACATCCTGAAGCGTTTTTATTTTTAGATGGCGCAAGTTCTTAAGAGTCTGTTCGATGACCATGATATTAGTTTCTTCAATCAAGGTCCTGACTAATAGCCTGGCCTGTATTATAGTGTCCGCCCCTGCAAACCCGGGATAATATTCCCGGCATTTATTTAAAACCCGATCCACCAGGGGATTTCTCATGTCAAGAATATCCTTCATCGATAAATATCCTGCATTTAAGGCATCTTCAAGATCATGGGCGCAATAAGCCAGGGGGTCGGCAATATTGACTATCTGGGTTTCCAGGGTGGGGGAGGGGTATTTAGTAAATTCCTCGGGAATGGTCGGAAAATCGTATATGGTAGTATGCCGGGCAATGCCCTCCCTGGTTTCAAAGCAGAGATTCAAGCCGTCGTAGGCCTTATAAGGCTTTTCAAGAAGATCAACGATTCTAAGACTTTGAAGGTTATGTTCAAATCCTCCGTCTTTTTTCATCAGCTCGTTTAAAGTGGCTTCTCCCATGTGTCCTAAGGGGGCATGCCCCAAATCATGAGCATAGGCAATGGCTTCACATAAATCTTCGTTTAAACGAAGTGCCCGGGCCAGGGTCCTGGCATGTTGAGAGACTTCAAGTGTATGGGTCAATCGGGTCCGGTAAAAATCCCCTTCGGTAATTAAAAAAACCTGGGTTTTATACTGAAGACCCTTAAAGGCCTTTGAATACAAAATTCGGTCCCGGTCGCGTTGAAAAGTGGTCCTGAATTCATCCCGTTCATCCCCGTGAAGGGTCCGTCCAAGGCTTTGGGCGCTTTTTGAAGCATAAGGGGCAAGGGTTGTTTCCTCAATATTTTCCAATTGTTCCTTGATATTCATATTAATCCGCCATGCCCCGCCTTTTGGGGCGTGGCACCACCAGCCGGTCGACTCGGTCGGCTTCGCCGACCTAAAAAGAAGCCTCCCAAGGAGGCTGGGGTCGACCTAAAAAAGAGACATCCGGAGGATGTCGGGACATGAAAATAGAACTCGTTGGGCTATGAATTCTATTTTCGAACTAAACCGCCATGCCCCGCCAGGGCGTAATGCCTGCACAAGGCAGGCCGGACACCCCGATGTGGAGATTTTATTAGGTCTCAAGCTCGCTAAGGACGGGATCGAGCCCTGTTTTCGTAACAAACATCCCGGATTTGAGTATTTATACCAGAAAAAAGCAAAAATTAATATCGGGTTGAAATAAATTTGGGTAAAAACTCCAATCCTGTTTTTCTCGGAAACAGTCAGACTTCTTGAGGGCCAAAATATATAACAATCTGATTTTATAATTAATTTATTATAATAGGCCTCAATGAGGGATGTTCCCAAACAATAAGTAAAATTTTACCTTTTTACGCAGGTCCGATAAAAAAAAGCATAATGTCTTAATTTTGTACTTGAATATAAAATTTTTATGATTATATTAGCACTATTCTTAAGGGAGTGCTAATAAGCCCTTTAATTTTTAGGAAGGAGAGTGAAAGTATGAAGATCAGACCATTGCATGATCGGGTCATTGTTCAACGGATCGAGGAGGAAGAAAAAACAAAGGGTGGAATTATTATCCCGGACACGGCCAAGGAAAAACCCCAGGAAGGCAAAGTTATTGCGGTAGGTCCTGGAAAAATTTTGGAAAATGGGACCAAATTGACGCTGGATGTCAAGGTGGGAGACAAAATTTTATTCGGAAAATATTCCGGGTCCGAAATCAAGATCGATGGCGAAGAATTTTTAATGATGAGAGAAGAAGATATCTTAGGAGTGATTGAATAAAGGAAAGGAGTGAATTTATGTCAGCAAAAGAGATCAAATATGATTCAAAGGCCCGGGAGGCCATGAGGGTTGGGGTCGATACCCTGGCCGACGCCGTAAAAGTTACTCTGGGACCCAAAGGTCGCAATGTAATATTAGACAAATCTTTCGGTTCTCCGGCCATAACCAAGGACGGGGTTACAGTGGCCAAGGAAATCGAACTGGAGGATAAATTTGAAAACATGGGGGCCCAGATGGTTAAGGAAGTGGCTTCCAAGACCAGTGATGTGGCCGGAGATGGGACCACAACCGCAACGTTGTTGGCCCAGGCTATTTATCGCGAAGGGTCCAAGCTGGTTGCCGCCGGAAGCAATCCAATGGCCGTAAAGAGGGGCATCGAAAAGGGTGTCGAAGCAGTGGTTAAGGAGTTGAAAAAAATCAGTAAACCAACCAAAGATCACAAAGAGATCGCCCAGGTCGGAACCATTTCCGCTAATAACGATTCTACCATCGGCAACATTATCGCCGAAGCCATGGAAAAGGTTGGGAAGGAAGGGGTTATCACCGTCGAAGAAGCCAAAAGCATGGAAACAACCCTGGAAGTGGTGGAAGGGATGCAGTTTGACCGAGGATATATTTCACCCTATTTTGTAACCGATCCGGAAAAAATGGAAGCGGTCTTGAATGATCCTTACATCCTGATCAATGAAAAAAAGATCAGCAATATGAAAGATCTTTTACCGGTATTGGAACAAATCGCCAAAATGGGACGTCCCTTGTTAATCATTGCCGAGGAAGTGGAAGGGGAAGCCCTGGCCACCCTGGTGGTTAATAAACTCCGAGGGACCCTTTCCTGCGCAGCCGTCAAGGCCCCCGGCTTTGGAGATCGCCGCAAGGCCATGTTGGAAGATATCGCTGTGTTAACCGGCGGACAGATGATCTCTGAAGATTTGGGAATCAAATTGGAAAATGTCTCCCTGAAGGATATGGGGACTGCCAAACGCATCACTATCGATAAAGATAATACCACTATCGTCGACGGCGGCGGTGAAAAATCAGCCCTGGAAGGCCGGGTCAAACAGATTCGGGCCCAGATTGATGAAACCACCTCAGATTACGACCGGGAGAAACTTCAGGAACGGCTGGCCAAATTGATCGGCGGCGTGGCCGTCATCAATGTCGGAGCCGCTACGGAAACCGAAATGAAAGAGAAAAAGGCCCGAGTCGAGGATGCTTTAAATGCCACCCGTGCCGCAGTTGAGGAA
>JACQYK010000355.1 GCA_016208255.1 Deltaproteobacteria bacterium
ACCATTGCCGGCAACGGGCGAAGGTGTAGGCCCTGCCTCGAATCAAAGTTTGCTGGACTGGCCGGGATTGGGCGATAAGTCACCCTTTGGACAATCCCCAAAAATAAGATCCCCCTTGGTCCGTCCCGCAATTTCAAATAGGTTTGGTTAGATTTTCGGACGAAACCTTCGGTCATATCCGGTCATTTCCACATAACCGCTCCCTTCCACAATCCGGCCTTTATAGCTCCCCCGAACCTTTACGATCCCTTCCCAGTAGGTGATCCTGGTGCTATTGGGGGTCATTAATTCCTGATCGGCCGTCAAGGGGACCAGTGTCAGCCGGAGATCGTGTTGTGGCAAATAGATCTCCCAGGAAGCTGGATAAATAGCCCCGCTTCGGGGACTTTTCCAGAGGTTTAAGACCCGGATTTTTATCTCGGACAGTGCCAGATGAATTTTGCGGGAATCAGGGCCGGCCAGGGTACCGCTGGAATTGGGATCCACCCGTCCATCCTCATGACGGAGTTGATAAATCATCAGGTCCAACCCATTATCAAGCTGCAGGGAAAACCAGTCCCATCCGATTTGCGTTTCCTGAAGTTGATTACTCCCGAACTCATGGTCCATCCAGCTTAACCCGCTGACCTGAAATTTTTTCCCCTTGATCTTAATCTGCCCTTTGGTTTCCATCCGGGTCATCGAATAATAGTGAGAGGCGCGGCCGATCCCGTCTCCCTTCCGGGAAATTCCATTGACCCCGTGAATGAGCGGAGGAAGGGTTGGGATAATTTTAAGGGAAAGGGAAAGATCCCCATCCCCGGCCCGTATTTGATGTCCTTTTCCCTCTTCGATGACTTGCCACTTTTCCACCCAGACGCGATACTGATCCTTATCCGCCCCGGCTAATCCTAAATTGGCACGACCGGCCTTTTCCTGGTAAAGGAAAGTTTTGTGATTGATGTCGGTAACGGCCAAATGGGTCATATAAACCTCACGAATATGCCAGCGGGATCCTGTCTTCGGTATCGAATCCGGGATGAGCCCAACTCGAAAAAAAGTCACCTGATACCCGAACCTTTTTCCTTCCGGACCTCTGAGGTATCCATTGTAATACCACCATTCGGTCTTGAATTCCCGATGGACCCGGTGATCCCGGGGAAATTCATACTTCCAACCCGGCAGGGCCGGTTTATAGTTTGGATTCTTTTCAGAACCGGCTGGGTTTACAAAAATAAACAGAATAATGGATGCCAGAAGGGTGACGAGTGACCCATGACAAAAATAAGTGACGGGTGACGGGTGTCGGGTGTCGGGGAAAAACAAGGATAAAGGAATCCAACGAATTTCTTTAAGTTTCTTAATCTGCTGTTTATCTTTATTATTGGTCACCTTCTCCTCCCCTCAACGCCCTGTTTTTTTCTCGTCACTCGTCTCCCGTCACTGGTCACTTCTTCCATCATTCTTCCCGTATCATCTCCCGGGTACTTTTCCTGACGGCCAGGCCGGCAGGAATCCACCCGGAAAGGATGGAGCCTATAACTATGATACCCAGGGTCTGGAGATAGATCAGCCAGGACCAGTGAAAAGGGACGGTCCACCCGAAGGATTGTTTATTAATGACAAAGATCAGGATCAATGACAATAAGGTTCCGGCAATCCCCCCCCAGAGAAAGCTAAAAAGCCCCATCAAGGCCGTTTCGGTCAAGATCATCTGCCGGATTTGACCCGGTAAGGCCCCCAGGGCCTTGAGTATCCCCAGTTCTCTTTCTCGAAAGAGGACCGAGATGGAACTGGAATGGAGAATACCCAAAAAAGCTACCAGAATGGCTATGGCCTCCAGGATATAAGTGATCTGAAAAGTTTGATCAAAGATATTTAAAATCTGATTTCTCAACTCCCTATTGGAAACGATCATCAGGGAAACACGGCCGCTTAATTTTTTATAGATCGCCTCTCGAACCTGATGGAACCGGGCCGGGTCTTTAAGATAAACCCTCACCCCGTTGATTCGAGAATCTTTCCAATATTTAAGGTAAAGGGACCGGTCCATCCAGACCGCCCCTCCTTCGGTCCGATAATCATAAAAAATCCCGGCTATGGAAAATGTATGAGTCCCTTCCGCGGTCATCAGGCTGAGCTTATCACCGGATTTCAAGCCCAATTGATTGGCCAGGACTTCGGAAACCAGAATTTCTCCTCCGGTCAAGGTTTTTTGAAAAATTTTCTCGCTATTCCCACTGAGGAAAGCCAGGCCCCCATAACGCTGAATGACCGCTAGATCCCCGGACCAGAGCCGGACAGGAAAACCCTTCAATTCGGTGATCACACCCCGGTAATGATAGATATCGGAAAGTCCGTTTAGTTTTTCAATTTCCCCGACAACCTGGGGATCCAGGAACTGGGAAAAGACCTGATTGGATGGAAAGACCGGGCCGATAAAAAGATCGCCGCTGACCGATTGGCTGATCCAGGTTTCAACCGCCTGCCGGAAACTCCGGATCATCAGGCCGACACTGATCAGCATGGCGATGGCAATCATTAAGGCGGCCATGGCTACGGCCATTCGGCTCAAATAACGGTTTAAATAGTTCATCCCCAACCAGGCCGACAAGAAATCCCCTTTCCCTCGAAAGCCCAAAGATAAAATGCGGTTGATCCCGGCCCGAACGAAATCGGGCAATAAAAAAGAAAATCCCAAGGTCAAGGCCAGGGTGGCGGAGAATCCCCCGATAGGCCAATGATGCCAGGATGGCAGTCCGGTCAGAAGACCGGCCAGACCAATCAGTCCCAATCCCCCGTAGAGGTTTTTCCGGTTTTGAGTTCGGCCCAGGCCGATCAATCCCGGCCTCTGATAAATAACTTCCCTGGGTTCGAGTTTGGCCGCCTGCCTGGCTGGAAAATAGGCTGAGGCCATGGAAAAAGCTATGGAAAGAAAGGTCATAATCCCGGCTTCCATAAAAGAGAAGGGAACCTCTCGAACCCCGACCAGGACATATAAATTGGTAATGGTCCGGGAGACGCTATCCAAGAGGAGCCGGGCCAAAAGAGTTCCTCCACTGATGCCGATCAATCCGCCTATCAGTCCGTAACCGGCGGCTTCAAAAAGAACCAGGAGCAGGACCTGTCCGGGCATCATCCCCAGAGATCTCAAAATCCCCAATTCTTTTCGTCGGCGGACTACGGAAAGGGAAGCGGTATTATAAATAAGGTACATGCTGACCAGCACGGCGATGAAACTCAAAGCCGTCAGATTCAACTGATAAGAACGGATCATCCGTTCCGTTCCCTTTTCCCGATCGGCTGGCTGAACCAGGCGGACCCCCGGGGGTATCACCTTATTCAATTCCTGAATCTGTTCTTTTTCGACCCCCTCTTCTGTCAACAACAGGTCGATTCTGTCCAGGACCCCGACTTTTCCAAAAACCTCCTGGGCCTGGGCAATATCCATAAGACCAAAATGGCCTTCCCAGGCCAGGGCCGGTCCTTCGGCATCCAAAAGCACCGCGACCGTTAATTTCTCCGGGCGTCCATTGACCAGGATGGTCAAGACATCCCCTTTTTTAATTCCATAACGCGCAGCAAAAATACGGGTCAGAGCGATGGACCGAGGGGTTATCAACCAAGAGAGGAACTCTTCTCCTTTTAATGAAGACAGGGAATCCGAATATCGGCGGATGCCCGTTTCAGAAAAAAAATCCACCCCCATGATCCAGATCGTTTGGCCCGGCCAGCTTTTCAAAGAGGCCTGAAACTCGACCACCGGAGCGGCGGCTTGAACAACCGGGTGTGTTTTTAGGACGGGAAAAAAGGTTTCATCGATCTCCCGTCCGCTCGGGACCAGCTGCCACTCCGCCTTCCCGGAAACGGCCTGAACTGTATTTTTAAAAGACTTTAAGGAAGCGCCTACCGTAAGATGAATACTGACAAAAACCGAAACCCCCAAAGCCAGGCCTAAGATGGTCAGAAGGGATTGGCGCCAGGACTGGCGATAGTGACGAAAGATGAAGAGGACAAAAACCCGGAGGGAAGCCATTGGCTACTGCCAACACCCAATGATATCTTTAAGGATCTTTCCGTCCTTCAAATAGAGAATTCGATCGGCCAGGGCATCGGCCTCTCGGGAGTGGGTGGCGATGATAATGGTTTGCCCCTCTTTCCGGTTTAAATCGGTCAGAAGGGAAAGGACTTGTAAACCGGTTTGGGAATCGAGGTTACCCGTCGGTTCATCTGCCAGAATGACCTTTGGAGAATTAATCAAAGCCCTGGCGATAGCCACCCGTTGTTGTTCCCCCCCGGATAATTCGTGGGCGCGGTGGTTTCTCCGATGAGTCAGGTCCACTTGCTGCAAAAGGCTTTCCACCCTGGTTTTCACTTCGTCGTTGGAAAAGCCGTCCAACCAGCGGGGCAAGGCAATATTTTCTTCCACCGTCAACATGGGAATCAAATTAAAAAACTGGAAGATCGTTCCCACTTCCCGTCTCCGGAAAAGGGTCCTTTCCTTTTCTGAAAGGGCGCTGATATCCTTGTTGCCGATCCGGATTTCCCCGGAGGTGGGCTGATCCAATCCTCCGATCAGGTTTAACAGGGTTGTTTTCCCACAGCCGCTCTTCCCGGAAAGGATGACCATTTCGCCTGAATCAAAGCAAAGATCAATTCCCTGCAAGGCCCGAACTTCACCGGCCTCGGTGGGATAGGATTTGGAGATGTTTCGAAGTTCGATTAAAGGCATAAAAAAACCTGTGACGAGTGTCGTGTGCCGTGTGACGAGGGAAAAACCACTGTACCCTTAGAGCTATTTTAACTCTTCTTCTCAATGGTATTAATTGATTTAGTCAGACCACCAATTAGTTGATCGAGCAGCATTATCCGTTTATTTAGGAGGTCTTCTGGGATTAAGAACCGACATCGTATATAACGTCCTTTACTTTCGCGGGCTTCACCTCTTGCAATTCTGAGGTGGTATGGTAATTCTTTTCCAAATCCACGTCCATAACCTTCTTCAATGTTGGCACAAATTGAGTCTAAACTCCGAATTTGTTGTTTGACTAATTCACGACCCCGATAATCTTTCCCCAAGATCTCAGAATCAGACCAAAATTCATCATATAAAGTGCAGGCTAACTTATAAATACCAAAAGATTCTAAACGATCATTCAGAGTTGTCATCTCTTTTTCCCTCCCTCGTCACCCGTCACCCGTCACCCGTCACTCGTCACATTTTCTTAGATCATCCACTCCCTGAAAATCTCTTTTCTCTCCTTGGTTATATTGATCTGCCACTCCCGGTCCCCTTGTCCCAATTGGACTGAAACCATTTGATCTCCCGGGGCATCACTATAAGTCAGACAAAGTTGGGCCAGTTTTTCCCAATCCTCCGGCTTCTCAATTCCACCTGGGGCCAGAGCCATTGGGCCGGGGTGCCCTACGACGCGGGCCCAACCGTCTTCCGGTTCAACCCATTTTTCGATAAATTCGTTTTCTTTTTTATTCCTTCCGATAATCACTTTAGTCTTGGAATTCAAACGAAAATGGCGGCCGGCCTTCAGCAACTCCACCTCCCTTAAGGGAGGATCCGGAGACTGGAAAAACAATTCCTTTAACCGGATGGAAAAAATCGGGTCGGTTAACAGGCATCCGCCGGCCGGAGTCGGGTAATCACTTAGTCCATATCTTTCGGCCAGGGCTATTTGACGTTTTCGAGACCGACCACGGATATCCAGAAGAAGGGACCGGTCTACCAGTCCTTCCTGTTCCGGTTTTGTTTCTTTCAAAAGGAGCGCACTCAAAGGTCGAAGAATAAGGTCCGGATGGCCGGATTCCTTTTCAACGGCCCGAAGAGACGGTTTAGTTTGTGAAAAAGGTCTTTGTCCGAGGACTTCTCCGGTAAAAAGGAAATCGGCCTTGATTTCTTTCAAATAATCCCCGGCCTGGCGGACCATGAGGGCATGGCAATCGATACAGGGATTCATTCCGCTGCCGTAGCCGTATCTGGGCGACTTCAGCATCCTCCAATGGTCTCGGGTGATATCCAGGATCTCCAGAGGAATTTTCAAATGATCCGCAGCCCGTTTCGCCTTTTCCGGTCCGAAAAAAGGGGTGACCAAGGAAACACCCAGGACCTGAATACCCTGGTCTAAAATAATTCGGGCGGCCAGCATACTGTCCAGGCCGCCCGAGAGTAAGCCCACTGCTTTGATTATCCGTTCCATGAATACCTTTTCAAATCACCAGGCGTTCGTTTAATAAACAATATTTTTTGCCTCACGCCTCACGCCTCACGCCTCACGATTTACTCCCTCACCGAAACCAGATTACATCGGCAACCCACATGCATGATTATTTCATTCAGGATGTCGTATTCTCGAAAGGAAAAGATCCGGTTATCCATTTTTTGACAGTCCGGACAAACCAGTTCGTCATTCCGGGTTTCCCAGCGGAGTCCGGCCAACTGGGTCCTTCGGGCATCATAAATCACCCGGCGCCAGATGGCCCTTTTTTCGATTTCCAGGTTTTTGGCCTTTTCCAGGGACATGGCCCCCTGATAAGGGAGGTTATAAAACCATCTCGGGTCCTGGACCATCAACCCTTCCATCTCCAAGTGGGCGGCTTTCAGGAAATCCTGAAAACTTCTATTGACTCCGGCGGATCTTTCCTCTTTTTTTTCTTTGTCTTTTTTCCAAAACATCATATCCTCCCTAAAGTTAGCTTTGACAGGCCCGATATCTAATGCTGAAGATGGATTGGATCCCCTTGACTCTTACCCCGCCGCTCCAGTTTTCCGGAATAATCATCAATGATTTTTCATAGATTCCCTCTTTCCACCCACTCCAAAACCATAGCGGGAAGTATAACCAATGAAAAAGGCGGGGTCAAGAACTCCCTATTTGATAAGGCCATAGTCGAGGCCTGTTTGAGGCTTTTAAGGGATTTTCTTTGGATGAATCCTTTCTTTCTGTGGTCAAGCCCTGAGACTATTATCGAGGGATCAACCGGATCTCGAACATATTCGGCCAATATTTTCCGGTGACCAGGATCCGGTCTTTCCGGGCATCGTAGGCGATCCCGTTCAAAGCGTCAACGGGACGTGCCTGGTCTTTGGCCGGTAATAACCCCCGCAGATCGATCCAGCCGGTAACCTGACCGGTTTGAGGTGAAATTCTAACAATCCGATCGGTGGGATAGACATTGGCAAAAACCTCCCCTTCAGTTTGAAAATATCGCCTATCGCTTAACGAGCCTATTTTCATGTCCGGCTTGTATTCCCAAGCCTCCTTATTAGGTCGACATACGGCATCCGATGGATGCCTTTTCATAGTTCGACAAAGTCGAACGGCTCGACCGGCTAGTGGTTTCACGTCCCTGATGGGACATGACGGTTTAATATATTCCAGTTCATTAAGTCCGGTAACGGGTATCCCGCGGTCATGGACTTGAATCCGTTTGATCTCTTTATAACTGTGAGGATCCCAAAAATATAAAAACGAGGTCCCGTCACTCATAATCAATTGCTTTCCGTCCTGGGTGATACCCCAGCCCTCGGTAAAAAAATTAAATCTCTTCAGCAATCGGAATGTCTCCCGGTCATAGACCAAACCGATACCGGACCTCCAGGTTAACTGGATGATCTTGTCTTCCCAAAGGGTGATCCCTTCTCCGAAATACTGATCGGGTAATTGGACCATCTTAAGAATGCGTCCGGTTTCCGGATCGACTTTACGTAAAGTAGATTTTCCGGAAAGGCCCGTCCCTTCGTAAAGAGCCCTTTGGTGAAAAACCAGCCCCTGGGTGAAGGCCTCGGGGTCATGGGGAAAGACCTTGATAATCTTATATCCAAAAACCGGCGTGGCTGTCCCCGAACCATCGGCCTGTTTTTGAAAGAAAAAGGGGAGCGCGAATAGACCCCAACCAAATACCAGGCCAAAAACAAAGAACAGCGATTTTGAGTTTTGCCTTTTGAACTTTGACCTTTCAGCTTTAACCTCCATATCTTTTCGCCTCACGCCTCACGCCTCACGCCTCACGCCTCACGCCTCACGCTTCTTGCTTTTTATCCATCCATTATAAAGAATTTTACCTGTTTTGACCTCGTATACGCATGAAAAAGTAATCCGTAATTCTATCAAGGAAGTAAAAGACAGGAAACCAAGGGTCCACAGGGGATCTTCCAGAGAACACCCCAGGTCCCTTAAACTTTTAGTGATTCGTTCCAATTCCCGGGCCAATCGGGGGACCTTCAA
>JACQYK010000089.1 GCA_016208255.1 Deltaproteobacteria bacterium
GAATGGAAAAAGTATAAAATAGGAGCAGAAAGCGGTCAAGGATAAAAACCGCCGATGGAATAGGATGATAAGCGCTGTTTCAAAATCAGAATCCATTTTTTCCGTGCGCAATTTTAAATCCAGGCATTAGAAATAACGAGACCTCTAAAAAAGGAGACCCTGTGAAAGTAGACTTTTCAAAATTGGACCGGGCCTTTAAGCCCAAAACGGTCGCGGTGGTGGGGGCCAGCAAAAAAAACAATTTCCACTGGCTGCGTAATTTGAGCGAATTTCAGGGAAAAGTCTATTCGGTCCAGGTCAATCCTGAATCGATTGAGGGGATCAAGGCCCTGGGAATAGAAAACGTTACCAGTCTTTTGGATATTCCCGTTCCTCTTGATCTGGTCATTGTCACTACGCCCAGGACCCTGGCCCCCCGAATTCTTGACGACTGCATCCTCAAAGAGGTTGGTGCCGTCCACTTTTTTTCCTCGGGATTCGGAGAAACCGGCCAAGAAGAGGGGAAGGCTCTGGAACGGGCCCTGGTAGAAAAAGCGGAACGGGCCAATTGTCATATCGTCGGGATAAACTGCCGGGGGATATTTACTCCCCAAATCGGCCTGAAACAGATAGCGGAGCAATATAGCGGCCTGTCCGGTCCGGTGGGTCTCATCTCGCAAAGCGGCGGCCAGGCCATGACCTTCTCCCGGCAGGCCTTTCTTCAGGGATTAACCATCAACAAATCCATCAGCTTCGGCAACGGCATCGTCATCCAGGCCAGCGATTTCCTTGAATACTTTGGACAGGATCCGGAAATAAAAGTGATCGGCCTGTACCTGGAAGGGGTCAAAGACGGCAGACGTTTTTTCGAGGCGCTTAAGAAAGTATCTGCGCAAAAACCGGTGGTTATCCTGAAAGGGGGGAGGACCCATGACGGGGGACGGGCCATAGCCTCACACACCGGCTCCCTGGCCATACCAATAGCTATTTGGAACGCCGCCGTGAGACAGAGCGGTGCCGTCAGCGTGCCGGGCCTGGAGGAGATGATTGACACCTTGAAGGCCCTGCTCTTTCTGCCCCCGGTAGAGGGTGACAGGATCGGCGTCGCCGGCGGAGCGGGAGGAGAATCCATCGCCATCACCGACATCCTCGCCGAAACCGGATTGAAAGTCCCTGAGCTTACCCAAAAATCCTATGATGAACTGGATACCTTCTTCTCCCTGGTGGGGGGAAGCTACCGCAATCCTATCGATACCGACATCGGCCCCAACCGCCGGCATCTGGAACGGGTGATGATGATTCTGTCTGACGATCCCAATATCGACCTTCTCCTGCTGATGACCCGGGCGGGAAAGTTCCTTTACTCCAGGGATCTGCTGGAGAAAGATATCGAGATAGCCGGCCGGATCAGGCAAAAGTCCACAAAACCACTCATAGCCGTGCTTCCTTTTGTAACCCCGGAGGAGATGCAGGAAACCATAGAAATCATCCCCCGCTACCAGAGGAACGGCATTCCCGTTTTTCCCACCATGAGTCGAGCGGCCCTGGCTTTGAAAAATACCCTGGATTACCACCGATTTAAAAGGGTGAAGGCCGTTCCCTGACCAGGACCGAGGCACCCCATCTTTGCCGGAATTTACCAACTATAGTAAATGCCAATATTAAGTTTACATCCCCCTCACCCTAACCCTCTCCCGCAAGGGGAGAGGGGACCCTTTTTATTTCCCCTCCCTTGATCCGGTCGGCTTTGCCGACCTTTTGAAGAGCTCGACGGAGTCGAGCGGAGGGAGGGGATGAAGGGGAGGGTGAAGTATGTCAATTTATTTTTGTCGTTCACTATAACCGATCAGCTTATTTTCTTGGCGGCTTCTCTCAGCTCATCCCTGAAATCGGGATGGGCAATTTGGATTAAGGCTTGTGCCCGCTCCCGGTTGGTTCGGCCGGTCAGTTGGGCGACCCCCCATTCGGTAACGACGTAATCCGCATAAACCCGGGGGATGCTCACCACTGAACCCTCATCAAGCTGGGGCACGATAGTGGAAATACCTCCTCCACCCCAGGTTGAGGGCAAAAGTGAAACGGCTTTTCCACCCGGAGAGAAAAAAGCCCCCAGATGAAACTCTATCTGCCCTCCCGGCCCATTGATCAGTCTGGGACCAAATTGGGTTTCACAGGTGATTTGTCCCAAAAGGTCGACCTGGGTGATGTTGTTGATGGCCACCATGTTCTCGTTTCGGCTGATATTTCCTATGTTGAGGACATAATCGGCACCGTGGAGTTCAATCAGGGGATTGTCATCCGCCCACCTTATTTCCTCGGGTCTGAAACCGATCAATCCGGTGAAAACGGCCTTGCCCGGATGAAGCGTGGCGAATTTACCGGTGGCGATCCCTCTTTTTATCAAGAAACCCATGCCCGGACAGGCCATCTCAGAAAAAATGCTCAGGTCGTTCAACTGGTCGAACACACCCAGTTCGATCATGTACTTAGAAGGCTTGCCCACCCCTATCTGAATGGTATCATGGTCATTCAGGATATCTTTCAAATTTCGGGCAATGGCTTTAGCCGTGTCATCAGGTTCATCCATGTTCAGTTGAAATTCGATCATCGACAGCTCAACCAGGTCGAGGAAGGGAAGGACCCGTCGGAAAAGGCGGGGATGAGCCAGTAAGGCGGCGTCCCTGGCCCGTTCTTGCTTTTCGGCCGGAAATCGGGCAGCGACCCTGAGGGCTTCTTCTTCAGTAACCGGCGGGGCCGAAATATTTACCAGATAATCGATTTCCGAGATATGAATGGCGGTATCCCCCCGGCTTCTTATTTGATAATCGTCGATCTCGGCGATGACGATTTTAGCCTCCCGGATATATTTGTTTTTTTCCCAGGCGACAGCGCCAAGGGTACAAAAACCATTCTCATCCGGAGGAGAAACCTCCAGGAGAAGTACATCGATATCCCTGGCCACCCGGCGACGGTCCCGGTAGGGCTTGAACCAGGTCCAATTGGTGTAGGGTAAAAATTGTATTCGTCCTTCGTCATGACCAGGTCTGGCCAGATGAAGATAGGTCCTGACCTGGATTTCAAAAGACTCTTCCATCCCCGGCAAAAGCCAGCCCGGATCAAAAGCCGGTGCCGTGACTTCGACCTGGACCTGACGAAGTTCATCCCGGCGGGCCACGATGGCATAAGGCAGCTCACCCACATAGCCATTCGGAATAAATATCTTATCGCCCGATTTAATCAGACCGGCGGCCTGTTCCAGGGAAAGCAGTTTTTGCCTGTATTGCTCCGGCCAGTTTTCTAAATTCAATATCCTTTTTTTTCGATCCATTCCCAACCTCCTCACTTTTCTTCGGAGATCTTTTTTGAGTCCATCTCCGCCTGATTGAAAATGGCACGGGCCATCAGAGAGGTTTCCTCTTTTCGTCGTTGCTGGTAAATCTCTCCCCTTATTCCATGAACCTTTTTGTTTTCGGGATCGGCCAGGGCGGCCATTTCGATCAGGTGACAGGCCAGACGGAGGTTGCCTTTTTCAGCCGTTTTCAGGGCCCGGGAAGCCAATGATTCGGCTCCTCCGGCCAGTTCGGCTATTTCCACAGCCACGTCTCTCTCCCTGGCCGGTTTCAGGTTGGCCGGATTGCCGTCATACCATCCTCCATATAACCGCCAGATATTGTGAACGACAAATTCAGGTTCATCATATAGAGGACGCAAAAAGGGTCGGGACAAGACCTTCGGATCCACCTTGACGGTGTGGATAATCTCGTTCAGGGTACAGCCCCGATTCATCATCTCCAGGGTGTCACCAACCAGATGGTCCAGGGCCTCGGCCGTTTCCAGACAGGCTTTACGAATTCGATCCGCCCCCTGAATCGGCCATCCGTGGGAGGGGATGAAGTATTCCGCCCCCATTCCGGCCATTTGACGAAGCGCCTGACACCACTCTACAGGATAACGTTGTGCCTTCTGGGGATTGCCCGCGTTGGGAAACAGCCAGATAAAGAGATCACCAGGGCAAATGGTTTTCTTTTCAGGAATCCAAACCCAGGCATGGTCATCGGTTTCGCCCTTGGCCTGGTGAAGAATAAAGGTCAGGCCCCCGATCTTGATGCTGAAATGGTCTGAAAAGGTTATGTTCGGCCAGACAACGCTTTGATCCAGAAAAAGGTCATTTCCTTCACCCAGAAAGGTCCGGTTCGGGTTCTGACTGGTCTGCCTGAGGTTGATCACCATATTATAGCCATTGGTTAAGCGATATCGCTCAAACCTTTTAGGGACGTTTTCATGAGCGATTACCATGGGTGGGGGGTGATTGTTTGATTTTGAGTCTTGAAGGAAAGCGGCGCTTCCTCCCACATGGTCCAAATGACCATGGGTATAGATGAGGGTCTGGAAGGGGTCATTCGACCAGCGGCGAATGGCCTCGACAATCGGCGGCCCGCCGTTTTTTAACCCGGTATCAATGACTACCAGACCCTCGTCGGTTTTAAAAATTATGGATAGAGAAAAAGCATTGACCCGGGCGACCCCTTCGAACAATTCGGTTAAAGTAAAGTCAAAAGGGGCCGGGGGCGCCTCTCCTTCTCCCCGGTCTATGAGTCGTTCGGAGATTGCAAACAGATCCGTCATTTTTTCCTCCTTAAGTAAGTACCTCCCCCGTTTTGCAGTTTTTATGCTTGGCTCGGAGAAGGTTGTAAAATCAGTCTTCAGCGCGCCCTGACGACAACCCGCACCCGGGACAGATTCGGAATCAGACGCAGACGGTTTCGGGCCTCGCCTTCCCGTTGAGAAAAAACTCGCAGGGTGGCCATATAGGTTCCCGGTGCATCATAAACATGGCTGGCCCGGGTCTCGATTTCCGCTTTCCTTCCATCGATCGACCGGTCTTCCAGCGGGAAAGAGCCTGAACCATCAAAGTCCCATTCGACCCTGACGATGGTTCCGCTGTCAGGAGGTGCCTCAGCCGTACCTTTAAAGAAAACCTCTTCCTTCACTTTCACTTCCGCCCGCAGGAGATTATTGGCCCGGGCCCTGACCACGGGCTGAATCCCTTTTCGATCGCCCGCCCGACCGGGCAAAAGCAACCTTCCGGAATCCTCAAGTTGATAGGACGAACTGGCCGGAGGCTCTATTTCTTTCTCCACCCAGACCATGACGTCCCGCAGGGCCTGGGCAAAGCAAGCCGAATAATTGATCAGTCTGGTCTGACCGGCCGGGTTCAGGGGAACCAGATGGGCCGCGTTTTCGATCCACCAGATACGGAAGTTTTGGTCGGTCCGGCTGCCCAGCTGTTTGTTTACATCCTGAATATAAGGCTCGGCGCAAATGGGCCAGCACTCCCGGTCCTGGGCGTGCTGAAGCAGGATCATCTTTCCCTTGAATTTCCCCGAAGGGACCGGGATACTTACCAGATCAATAGGCCTCTGCGCGTAGATGGGCAGGCCGTCGACCAGAAACTGACGCATAGTGGGATATCGCTCATGGACCAGATGGCGGTGATAGAAGAGAAAGGCGGTAAAATCGCGGTTATCCGCTTCGATGGTATCTCCCGGGGCCACATCCCGAAAGCCGACCGGGTCCAGAATAGCCACGACCGCCCGGTCGATGGCACCGGTACAGATCATTCTCCGGCCTTTGGCCTTCCCGGAAGTCAGTTGCAGAGTGGCACCCAGTAACCGGTCCGGATCTCCGGGCATATCGATAACAGCGCCCACATTCATATCCCCGGGCATCCGGCCCAGGACTCCGGCGTTTATATCTTCGAACATGCCGGGTGCGGCCAGCTCTTTGGCGGTTTTTAGTTCTCGAACCACTCCTGTCTCCCTGATCAGCAGGGCTTTCAGCTCATCATCTTTTTGAAATCCTTCATAACCCGGCCTAGTCCAAAAATCCTGGAAATAAGTCCCGTCCGAACCGAAAACTATCTGCATGCCCAGAATCCAGAGGGGATTGGGCTCCAACTGTGATTCGGCCCCCCGGCAATAACCGGCCCGGTAAAGGGCGGCCAGGGCCTGGCGTTGGCCATCGCTGGTCAGTACGGCAAAGGGGTTGCCTTCCCCTCCGGCATCCACGGTGTCGACGATTTCTTTGATCTTGTCTCCGAGTATGGTCCCGGCCCAGGCGGAGATGGACCAGTGATAATTGATCAGTGGGGCCCGGTTGATCATAAAAGGCACCGCTCCCTGCCAGACCTCCGGGGCGGCCTCCAGGCAGTTCACGGAGCGCATGGCCCCGCCGCTGCCGCCGAAGACATACCCGTGATGAGGCGGCCGGCCGTACATCTTTTCAGCCAGCTCCCGGGAGAACCTGGCCGACCGGGCGCTGGCCCGCCACTCCAGGATGGTGATATCCCCTTTAAGTCCCGACATATCATTTCCGATATGACCCTGGTTGGATTCCACATAGTAAGCCCTGTTCTCGGCGGCTATTTCCAATCCGCCTATTTCCAGGCCCTGGTGTTCGTTTCCTCCCCTCCCTCCCTGCAAAAACTGGATGAACCGGCCTTCATAGACGTTTGCCTCCGGGAAATAAAAAGCAAAACGGGTATCGGTCCCCTGGAAACCGCCGTGAACATAGCGATGCCGGTGAGGCCGGTCCCGCCATTCGTCCTTATCAATAAAAGGATCGCCAAAAAAAGGGTCCATTAATCAATCTCCTTATTTTTTATACCAGCCAACCCCATGGTCCAGGTGAAGGCATTTAGCCGCTCCAACCGGTTCAGAGTGATGGTGGCGATCCGGTCCTTTTTTTCAAAAATGATCTCGGTGTAGCTCATGAAGACTCCTTTCAAATAAAAGAATTACAGCTTAAGGCCATTGTTATGGTTCCTTACAAAGTTTACTCATTTAATTTCATTTAATTAATATCTATCTGAATACTCTGATTTGACTAACTGGGGAACAGCTTCATCGAGAACGGGTTCATCAAAAGTCAGATGAATTTTAACTTGCGGCAGCCTCTGCCGTCGTCCTCCCCCTCTGTTGTACTCCATCGGAATTTCAATTTGAAAATCACCCGGTATTGTCATAGGCTTCTGCACAGTCAACCGAATTCCCGAGGCAGGCAAAACCCAGGCGGCAACTCTATCAAGAAGTTGGAGGGAGGTCTCAAGTTTATCTCGACCAGGCTTGCAGCTGAAATCAATATCTTCAGAAAAACGGTAACCCTTATAATAACAATGTCGTAGACAGGTCCCCCCTTTAAAGACCCAGCCGTGTTTACCTTCACCGGAACTGACTAATCCGCATAGACACCAAAGTGTAACATAGTCTTTTTCAACCTGATCAAAACGGAGTCCTTCCTTTTCAGCAAGGCGATGAAGCTCCGCCGTGGTAATCATGTTTGTATCTCCGCATTTACCAGAAGACCCCAGCGCCTATTATATTTTCCCTTCTTCGGCATAGTTGGATCAAAAGAAGAAAAACCGGGGGCTCGTAGTACAGACTCCCGCAGGGATTCAACATCTCCAAGCCCCAGCGTTTCCATGGTGAATCCCAGCCGTTTGGCTACCGCGGAATTGCCGATTTTAGCGGCATACTTTCTCAGTTTTTTTTCGTCCAGCATTTTCCAGGAGCCCGTTAAGGCCTTAACAATCTCGCTTGTTCCCCCTACGTACTGCGGCAGATCGAGTCCATCGATGATCGTCTTCTCCCGATCGGTGACATGGAAGGGAATTTCGTCTATCCAGTCCTTTATAACGCCGAACACCTTTCCCGGTTTCAGGGATACAACCTTATAAGTCACTCCCAGTATATCACCGGGCTGGCGGCGCACTGGATGATCGGTAGCCACAAAGACAGTGCGGGGAAGCTGTTCCGTCATACCGTGATGGTTGAGGGCTGACCAGTAGGCAATCACTGCCGGAGATACGATCTCCATGGCGATCACAAACTCGTGCAATTGCGGAGAACGGTCTTCACCGGAAGAGAGGGGAATAACGGCAAAGCGCCCCCGGCGGATGCGCTTTATCCAGCCTTTACTCTGAAGCCGCTCCAGAAATTGGGGCGTCGGGTTATTCTTTGTATGTCCCAATACCTGGCGTGCAAAAGCAAGGCTAAAAGTTGAGTGAGCCCCTGCCTTGGCAAGAAAGCCGGCTTCAATCTTCCCCAACTGGCCCCTTGTTATAGTTCTTGAGTCATTCATAGTCTCACTAGCCTATTTTTGGCCCATAGAATATAACATTTCACCAACAAGTCAAGATATTTCCATTAAACAGGTGGTAATGGTAGTGGTCGTCGCAGTATTTTTATTGCTGTTAAGATACCCGTATGGTTTGATACCATTATCCCTTTTTGAGGGCCTCGTCAGTAACCTATTTGGAAAGATGGGCCTTGAAACAAAGCTAACGAGGACATCAAAAGATGGAGGTGTTGATGCAGTAGCTTTTGATGTCCGTCCCGTAATTGGCGGGAAGGTGGTCATCCAAGCAAAACGATATAAGAATACAGTGGGTGTATCTGCTGTCAGAGATCTTTATGGGACAATGTTAAATGAAGGGGCCAATAAAGGAATTTTGGTGACAACAAGCGGTTATGGGCCGGACGCATTTGATTTTGCAAAGGATAAACCGATAGAATTGATTGATGGTGGTGGCTTATTGTATTTATTGGAACAAGTGGGGGTAAAGGCGAGGGACGGCGGTATATCGATATTTCCGGAGGTCCCATGGCCATCGGGATGGCCCACGGCGATAAAAGGATCAATCAAGCCATAGGCCGGCAATTGGATAAATTCGCTTATTGCCACCCTATGCTCTCCAATCAACCCCGGGCTGAACTTTGCCAAAGGCTCAGCCGACTGGCACCGGGGGATCTGAACACGGCCTACTTAAGCCCGGGCGGAGGATCGGACGCCATTGAATCGGCCATCAAGCTGGCCAGGCAGTATCATCTGGCCAGGGGCAATACGGAAAAGCACATGATCGTCTCCCATTACGACAGTTATCACGGCATGTCCCTGGGCGCCCTTTCGGTGGCCGGGGGAGCGGGGATGAGAAAACCTTATGACCCCATGCTCCTGAAATGGCCTAAAATCCATCAGTACAGCAATTATGGGCGATTGAAGGATCTGAGTCCGGAGGAATGGGGGAGGCGTATGGCCCAGGAGCTTGAAGAAGTGATCCACTGGACCGGAAGACAGTATATTTCAGCCTTCCTGGCCACACCGATCGGCTGTGCCGCCGAATACGGATTGATGCCACCGGCCAGTTACTGGAAAACCATCCGGGAGATCTGCGCGGCCAGTCTGGCCGTGATCGATATATTGGAAAAAGACGGGCTCATCGACAACAGCGCCAAAATGGGGGATTATCTTCACTCCCAGAAAAATCGATTGCTGGCCCACAAGACCATTGCCGATGCCCGGGGGAAAGGTCTTTTAATGGTGATTGAAATCGTGGCCGATAAAGAGACCATGGATTTCTTCTCCCGGGAAGCCCGGGCCGAGTACTGGCTCCAGTCTATCGGCCTTAAAAACGGGGTGGTATTCTACTCAACCCTGTACGGTCCCCGCATGCCCTCCATGGAAAAACGCGGTCTGCCCTTCTGGATCGCGCCGCCTTTGTGTATCACCCGGGATCAGATCGATGAGCTGCTTGACGCCGTCTATACCACGCTCAGCGAATGGGAGAAGAAGATGGGTGTATAAGCGATTTTTTTTGATTGTTGTCCATATCTTTTTAATCGTCTCATTTTAGCATTGACCGGTGGGGCTGCATTTTCTTCCGTCTGTGACTGTAGGGCTGGTCTTTTCTTCGGACTTATTCACGGGGGATACTTTGCCCCCTCCGCATTCTCGCTCGCTAAAAATCAGTGGGCGAGCTGCGGTTTCCCCCAGTAATAAATTCGTAAAAGACAGCGCCCTCCAGCCAATGACTCCAGAAAATACAAACCCACCTGCTTGGGAAGTGTTTAAACTAATAAGAGATGGACTCGCAAAAAGTCGCCGGAAGCCAAATTCCGTCATTCCCTTGAAAAAGGGAATCCAGTGTTTTTAATAGGCTGAGGAAAGTCTGGATTCCCGCCTCCGCGGGAATGACGACTTTTTTGCGAGTTCAACTTAAAAGACAGTTATTATCCGGTCCCTGGAATAACCGGCAGATCAATATAAGAAGCGAAGTCCGCCTGGTGAAAAATGGTCTGGATGACCGGCTTTCCCTCCGCATCTTCACCGAAGGGATTCCCGGTGTTCAGATTACGGTCGATTCTGGGGAAATTGCTGCTGGAGATATCTATTCGAATATGGTGCCCCCGGTTAAAAACGATACTGGTGGCGCCCAGATCAATGGTGTATTCGAATATCTCACCGGGTTTGATAAGTTCCGGTTTCAGAATCGACTTTCGATAACGGGCCCGGATACCTCCTTCGGCCACATTATAGGCCGAGCCGTCCGGATAGACATCCACCAGTTTGACTGTGAAATCCGTGTCGGGGGCCTGGGTGGCGGCAAAGAGGTGCAGGGATAACGGTCCGGTCACCTCCAGGCCTTCCCGCAATTCAGGGGTGGTATAGCAGAGGACATCATTTCGTTTTTCAAGATGAGTCTGGTCCAGGGGGCCGGGCACCAGTATTCCGGCCGGCAGGTTCCTTCCCCCCTGGGTCGGAACCGGAAACCGGGGATCGTAGGTATAGACATCCGGCGGTTCGGCGCACGGATTTTCCCGGTCCAGAGTGCCGTCTCCGGCCGCTGAATTGGCGCGGCCCTGGCTGTGGAGAAAAAAACGCCGCCAGGTCGTTTCCGGCAGCGGCCAGGTATCGGCGCTTTTCCAGCGGTTTCGGCCCATGACAAAGTAACGAATCGGAACCAGGTATCGGCTTTCGATCCCTTTCAGGTATTTATTAAAAAAAGCGATATGCCTTTCCATGGCAAACCCGGCCACTCCCGAGGCGGTCGGTCCGAAATGAAGCCCTCCCACATAGGGTATCAGGTTGGTCTCATGGGCCCAGGGACCGCACAAGACGTGCTGCCCGTCTCTGGCCTCCCTTGAGCCGCCCTTCTCTCTCATATTGAGAAAATTCTCAAACAAACCTCCCAAAAAAAGATCGTACCATCCCCCGGCATGAAAACAGGGAACCTTGACTTTTCCGTACTTCCAATAGAGATCCTCCTCGGATTTCATCCCGGCCAGAACCCCATCTCCGATGCGCGCTGCAAACCCTTCGGATAATCCCTCAAAATTAAAGTAGGGGAGATCTTTCAGGGGGAGATATCGGCAGGCTTCGTCAAGATTCAACAGGGCGTAACCCACCTTCCGGCGCATCTCGGCCACCTCTTTTCCTTCCTTGGCCATCTTTTCGATCATATCGATGGCCATGGCCCCGAACCAGCTGATGGATTGTTCCAGGTCGACCAGACCTTTTCTCCTGGTTTCACTTAAAGGCCCCGAGGAGATAATGGCCGGGGCAATGGCCTTGAGATGAGGAGGTTGTTCCATGGCGGCCTCCCATTGGACACGGCCCAGGTAGGAGCCGCCGGCCATGCCGATGTTCCCATCAGACCAGGGTTCCGCCGCTACCGTTTCGATGGTATCGTAACCGTCAGGGCCTTCCGGGCTCATGGGCCTGAACTCCCCTTCCGAGGCAAAGCGTCCCCTGGTGTCCTGTATAATAATGGCATATCCCTCAAAGGCAGCTCGATAAGCCGGCAGATAGCCATAACCGCCGCTCAGGATTTTGTTGTAGGGGGTGCGAATAATAATCGCCGGATATTTCTCCCGGTCATCCGGCCGGTAAATATCAGCCCGCAGTCTGACCCCGTCACGCATGGTCATCGGGACATCTCTATCGATACGGATTGAATGAATCATCATCTTCTCCTTTCAATTTTCTGGCTCTCCAAAGATTTGAGGGATAAGGAGTTTTTTTTGTTTTCGATTCCAATAAAGATGGTGCCATCCTGAGAGCGAAAACCTTCGTTGGATGGCCACTATTCGTTACTTCCACCACCCGGTCGATAATCGGCCTTTCAGCTATTCCGCCGCTTCCTGCACCATCCAAGCCGAGCGATCCGAGCGGTCCGACCGTATCCTGGTGCAGGCCAGGCGGGAGATGAGGATTCAGCGTCTTTTTCTGATAATTTCTGCATAGTGCACCAGGGACTGCATGGCCCCGGCCGCATCCTCCAGTATCTGGAAACTCAATATTCCGGCTTTTTTTAGGGCCTGATCGATTATTTCACTTCCCCGCAGCACCTCGTTTTGAATGGCCTTATCAAAGCCGATGAGAATCAGGGGTTTCCCATATTTCAGTGGGGCTTGATGGCTCCCCTGATCCCTTTTTTACACACTCTTTCATCGACCGGGGAACCAGGGCCGCCGGCACGGTTATCACTGCCAGATCGATGTCTTCCTTGACATCCAGTACCGAAGGATAGGCTTTAAGGTTCTGAATCTCCTTTTTCGTCGGATTGATGGGATAAACGGTTCCCCGGAAGCCAAAGTGGATCAGCCGATGAACGGTCTGCGCCCCCCACTTGAAGGGAGCACTGGAAGCGCCGATCACGGCCATTGACCGGGCGTTGAAAATAGGCTGAAGTTGTTCGCTGATGCTTTGATTCATTTTTTCTTCCAAAGTAGTTACAGTGAGCGGCCCTTATGATTCGGGCCGATTCCTCCTTGTTCTCATTTCGCATTTTTATGGGCCAGAACTCCACTCCGCTCGGGACTCAAGGGTTCAGTTCAAATTTCTTGATCTTACCCGAGGCCGTACGGGGAAGGGGTTCGGTCCTGAATATATACCGGGCCGGTTTTTTATATCCGGCCAGTTCTTTTTGGCAGAGACGGTCCACCTCTTCGGGCGAGATCTTCATCCCCTCCTTGGGTACGATGATGGCCAATCCCACCTCTCCCCATTTTTCATCTTGGATACCGATGACGGCCGCCTCGGCCACCCTTTCATCCTTCAGGATAATGTTTTCAATCTCGGCCGGATAGACGTTCAGCCCCCCGCTGATATACATGTCCTTTTTCCGTCCCTTGATGTAGATGTACCCTTCCTGGTCGTATTCCGCCAGGTCGCCGGTATGGAGCCACCCCCCGGCAAAGACCTCCCGGGCGGCCTCTGGCCGGTTCCAGTATCCGATCATGGTGCAGGGGCTTTTGATCACGATTTCTCCCTTTTCTCCAGGGGCGACCCGTTTCAGGTTTTCGTCCACGATCAGGAGCTCGCAGTTGGTGGAGGGTTTCCCGGCAGACCCGATTTTTCTGACGGCATCCTCCTCGGAAAGATAAAGGGCGATCGTCGGACCCTCGGAAAGTCCGTAGCCCTGCATCAGGGTCGTCTTCGGGAAAAGCTTGTTGAACTTTTCTATGACGGTCACCGGGACGGGTTCGGCTCCGGTCAGGACCGCGTCGAGGGAATCGAGCTTGACCTGGCCTATATCTGGGAAATCAACGACCTGCTTTAATATGGTCGGAACCAGCAGTACCTTGGTAATTCTTTCCACCTCGATCAGGCGCAAGAGTCGCCCGATATCGAGTCCTCCGCTCGGGACCAGGACCACTGTTCCGCCTATCCAGAGGGCCGGCAGGGTGAAATCATGCAGACCGGCCACCCAGCAAAGGCCCGGCACACAAAGATACCGTTCCCGAGAATGCACTTTGAAGTCACCAACCTGGTGGAAAGAATTCCAGAGCAGGGTACCGTGGGTATGCATGGCCCCCTTGGGGAATCCCGTAGTTCCCGAGGTATACTGCAGAATAAACAGATCGTCCATCCCAACTTCCTCCTCGAAGGAGGGGATCGGCTCGGATTCTCCGAGAAGGGTGGAATAAGAAAGACCGGAAGGAAGGCGTTTTTTGCCGAGACAAATGATCTCCCTCAACTCCGGGGTTTCCTTTTTTTCAGGGTCGATGAGCTCAAGGAGATCTTCCCCTACCAGAAGTATGGTGGCACCCGAATCCTTGACAATAAATTCAATTTCTTTGGATTTGAGCAGAAAATTTACCGGCACCAGAACTGCTCCCAGGCTGGCCAGGGCAAAGAAGATGTCGAACCATTCGGCGCAGTTTCTTAAAAGCACGGCGACACGGTCCCCTTTTTTCACCCCCCGGGCATGCAGGGCATTGGCCAGGCGAACGGCCCGGTCTTTCATCTGCCGATAGGTGATTCTTTGGTCCAAATACACCACGGCTTCCTTGTCCGGATCGATATGGCAACCATGATCGAAGCGTCTTAAAAAATATCCAAAATCCATAGGGCCTCCTCGTTTTAGTAAAAAGGGGACAATCCCAAAAAAGACCCCTGTGGTCTCTAGGAACCTTTAAGGCTTAAAAAAACCCGGCAGCGGCCAGGGACAGGGCGCTGTTTTCACCGTCCTCGATCATGGAGGCCTTGGCGTCCCTGAACAGCTTTTCGATCACATACTCCTTGGAGAGCCCATTGCCCCCGAAAATCTGAATGGCTTCGGCGGCCACCTCCGTCGCCGCTTCGGTAGAGGTGACTTTGGAAGCTATGGCGTGCAGGGGTGAACCCATGGGGGCGTTAGCCGCGTTATAGGCCATGGTTCTGCGGGCCAGGGACCGGGCGCTTTCTACCCTTCGGAACATCTGAATCAGTTTCAGTTTGATGTTCTGATGCTGGATGATGGGGATTCCGCCCTGAACGCGCTCCCTGGCGTACTTCAGGGCTTCATCGAAGGCGGCTTTGGCCAGGCCGCCGAAGGTAACGCCCATGCCCGTATTGGCGTTGGTCAGGATTCCCCTCATCAGGGGCAGGGAAAGATTGTAATCGGAGACCACCATGTACTTTTTGGGGATGACCACCTCTTCGAAAAAAATCTCGCCCTGGTTCAAGGCCCGCTGCCCCAGCTTGTTGAGGGGTTTACCTTTGGTGATGCCGGGCCGGTCCAGGGGCAGTATACAGATACCGGACCCATGCATACCTTTGGAAGGTTCAAGACAGACATGAAGGGCCGCATGGGTGGCCATGGTGCCGTCTGAAACCCAGGCCGACTTCTGGCCGTTGAGGACATACTCATCCCCTTTTTTAACCGCCTTGAGCGAGGGACCGGTTTCAGGTTTATTGAAATCATCCTGGGTAGCCATAACCCAGTCCGAGCCGTGGTCGGGCTCGGTAATGGCCCAGCAGCCGATCATTTTACACTCCAGATCGTTCACATAATCCCTGGCCCAGCCCTTAATCTCCGGATCGTCGGACAGGGCCGCATAGCGAAAGGGGTTTCCGGCCACACCCAGGCTGATGGCCAGCCCGGAATCGGCGTAGCCCATCTCCTCGGCGATAATGATCCCCTGCATCAGGTCAATATCCTCCAGCATACCGCCAACCGATTTGGGCAGGCCGCGCTTGTGCAAACCCAGCTGACGGTATTGACGAAAGACATCCCACAGGACAGATTTTTCGGCAATAACCTCCGCCGGATCAGCCAGCAGATCCAGTTGAATGCCCACCGGCCGCATCACTTCAGCCCCGAATTTCCGGATCATATCCCGGGTCGCCTTTTGTTCAACCGTTAAATTGAGATCAAGTTCTGGATAGCTCATGTTTATACTCCTTTTCTTAATACTGTTTTGGATTTACTGACTCCGCTTGAGGACCGGGTGGTCGTTTCCGACCTTAGAACATCTACTGTACATAATAAAATTTGCTCTTCCCCCAATTAATACAGGCGTGTTAACTTATCTTACCCCTCTCCCTCCCCTCCCCCGCAAAGGGGGAGGGTTAGAGTGGGGGTGAAATCAACTTTTTCATTGCGTTTGCATTAGTTAAAAGAAAGGATTCATGGATTCCTACCCCTTGACTCCCAGCGGATCTGGTCCAGGGGTGGGGACGAGCTGTTTTTCTCCGATCCGGATGGAAATGGCCCCCTGGGGACATTCCTTCACACAGGCGGCGCATCCGTTACACCAGTCCGCCCAGGGGGCCAATATAATCCAGAGGGTCGGGTCTATCCGTTCCTTGGAGGGAATGGAGAAATCCCTTTTCTCGATCGGCCGGGTGGAAAAAACACCGACCGGGCAGAGCTGAAGGCATTTTTTACAACCCGAAGGATCATACATGGAATAATTGCATTTCTGGCGATCGATCGTCACTACCACACCGTTGTGAGCGATTCCCCGGCTATAGGCATCGTCTATAATGACTTCAATGAATTCCGATTTTGAACTCTGCAGCATGATGGTTCCTCCTACCAAAGGTTTTGCGCCAGGGGAATTTCTTCCCTGGGCACCATGGCTATGGCTTCATTCGGACAGGCGCTGTCGCACAGTCCGCAGCCCATGCACAGGGTAGCGTCGATATCCACATTATCCGAAGTGGCCGAATAATGGATCGCCCCGAATTGACACCGGTCCCAGCAGCTTCCACATTTTAGGCAGGTGAGAGGATCCACCCGAGCCACAAAATGTCCTTTCAATACATACTCGGGGACCCCGCTGCGAAAGCGGTTCATCCAATAGGTGCAATATCTCTTTTCACAGTTGCAGATGGCTTCGATCAGGGGCAGGCGGCCCCGGCTCATGACGATATGCCACAATCCGCGTTTTTCCCATTCGTCGATCAGCCCTTCGGCCTCTTCCAGCTTCAGGGGGACTTTGACTCCCTTTCGAAGATCCCGGCGCAGTTCCCGCCACTCGATCCCCCCATATTCGGTTAATCCTTCATTCGGCAACCTTCCGTAACCCAACTCCATGGACATGGTCACGGGCATCCCGAACCCTATACAGACATAATCCCGCACCCCTTCCAGGACCAGACGACAGGGGCAATGTCCGACCACCATGATGCTGTCTTCTCGTTTGACCGCCTCGTCGGCCAGGCGGCTAATCCTTAACATCTCTTCTTTGGTCACGATCTGAGACCCGAAACCGGAGGAAGCGCGGTCCTGCAGAAACCGTTTGTTGCGAATAAACTCCGGGTCTGAATAACGCCACTCCGTTTCGGAGAAGGTGGCCTTCATTTGCGCTTTGGCCTTTTCCCGTTCTGTTTCCTCCGGGAAGATTCTGGTAAACATGTAATTATCAAGCTTCTCATACCATCGGTTGTCCCTATCCCCGTGTTGTTGACACCAGTGACACATGGTTTTTTCTCCTTAAGAGTGCAGTCACCTGACCTCCGGCAGAGCCGGAGGCTTGATGTTTGCTGGCCCCTCAAAGGGGCCTGATCGCAAACAAAAAACCTAGATTAAATCCCTCCCAACCTCCCTTTTTCAAAGGGAGGAGGAACTTCCCCCTTTGTAAAGGGGGATTGAGGGGGATTTGGTTTCATCAAAACTTGATCACCTCTTCGGTGGTAGCTGATTGCTTGAATATTCGATTTGGAGTACCTGCTCCCGGAATTGTCAAACTCTGGGAGTCCCCCGGCAGAGCCGGGGGTTTACCTGAAAAAAATTATCAGATGATTTTTATCCGTTCCTTTTTCAATTTTTTCTCCTGCATCTCTTTCATCCCCTTCTTCATCTGCTGCTCGGATTCCATTTTCAAGCGTTTGGTCAATTGAATTCCCGTGCAGCTAAAGAGCGAAACCGCTTGCCGGACTACTGATCCGCTGCCGCATTCCGGGCAGCGGGCGGGCTCAGAGTTTTTTAATAATAGAAACTCGAAGACCTGTTCACAGTCACGACAGATGAAATCGAAAAGAGGCATCAGGAGTCACCAAGCATTCGGCAAAATCTAATTTAGACCTCGTAAATCCGGCCCCTCCTCTCCCGGAAATCCACCTTTAACAACCGGGTCAAGGGCCTTTGGGATATGGTTTTAGGGATCTCGTCGACAACCTGTAAATAATCCGGAACATGGCTCTTGGGCAGGCGGTCCTTGCACCAATCCATAATAACTTTGATATCCAGATTGACAGGTTCGACAGGGGCTATGGCCACCACCACATCCGATTCACCCGGGGCTCCGGCCTTGGAGGGAACGCCGTAAACACACACTTCGGCCACGGCCGGATGCTCGCAGAGGATTTTTTCGATCAGAGAGGGTTGGATAAATTCACCGTATTTACGCAATTCGTCCCCTTTGCGATTGCAGAAGTACAGCCAGCCCTCTTCGTCCTGATAAACGATGTCTCCCGAACGATGCCAGCCGGCCAGGGTTTTTTCCTGGGATTCCTTTTCCTTCCCGTAATATTCGACCTTGGCTTCTCCGATCACCGGTTGGCTGATGAGTTCACCCGGTGCCCGGGGCGGCCGATCATTGCCGCTTTCGTCGATCACCCTGACTCTAAAAAGCTCCAGGGGCTTGCCCATGGAGCCTATGGGGCCTTCTCCGGGTTGTTTGATGGTGACGCACCCGCCATCCAAAGCCCCGTACCATTCCAGGATTTTTACCTTGAACCGTTTTTCAAAAGATTCCCAGATGGCGGCCGGGGTGCCGGCACTGATCACCACCTTCACCGGATTGTCTCCATCGTCGGCTCTTTCCGGCATGGCATAAATCATATTAATCATCCCCCCCAGGCAGGAATAGGTGGTGCATCCATATTTTCGGCAAATGTCCCATATCCGCGAGCGGGCAAAACGCACACTGTAGACCGAAGGGATCTCCCGATAGAGGGAAGGCATCAAAGTGACCGAATGGGAATTGGCGTGACTCAAGGAAAGACCGGTATAGAGGATATCCTCCGGGGTGTAATGCCATAAAAGGTCGACCAGGATATCCATCCGCCGATTCCGCCACAATACCCCTTTGGGATTTCCGGTGGTCCCGGAGGTATACATGATCTGGCAGGGGTCGCCGGGAAGGCCTTTTTGCTCGACCGGGGTGAAGGGGCGCTGCTTGATTTCTTCCATAGGGACCAGGAGGACGTTATCCTTGATCGCTGCCAGCACACTGTCGGGAGTCGGGGGGAGTTCCGGTTTGTCGGCAAAGACGATGGCCCCCCGGAACCCTTCGATTTTACCCAGGGCCGGCAATAAATCGGTGGTGGTCACGATCACTTTACTCTGGGAATCTTTGATCTGATAGGCCAGGCTCTCTCCCACCAGGCGGGGATCCAGGGCTACCCAGATGGCCCCGATGATATTGCTCCCCAAAATAGCGTACAGAAATTCGGGGTAATTGCGCATAAACACGGCCACCCGGTCCCCTTTTTCCACACCCCTTTCCAGGAGCCAGGCCGCCAGTTTGGCGGCATTGGTAAAAAGCTGGGAATAGGTCAGGCTTTCATCGCCGTGGGTGTCGTATTCAAAGGTGACGATTTTCTTGTCAGGCACTTCTTCGGCCTTTATTTGAAGCATCTGGCCCGTTACTTCCGGATTCAATGGTTCCATTGATCGACCTCCGATTGACTGAACGGTGAATGATTGGGCTGGGTTCTTGTGTTAAATTCTAAGGCCCCCCTCCTTCGCCCTCCCCCTCGGGAGGGGGGAGGGAAGGGGTGGAGGTGGGTACCCCGAAGTTGGAAATTCATTTCAGGTCCCGGTTTTGTACCGGAACCTGTTTTTTTCATTCTTATTGATACTGTTTCTTGAGGCGAATCATCTCAAAAGCGCTGGCCGGAATGGCTCCGACTTCCGGTTCCCAATATTCGATTCTTGGCCCCAAGCCATAGGGGACATGATTAGCCCAAAGAAAGACTTTATTCCGGCTTTCCCGGATGGCTTTGGAAATTTTTATTCCGGCGGCCTTTAACTCTTCATTGGTTATAGCCGGATTTCCCTCTACAATCGCCTTTTGAATCTCCGGTGTGGTGTTATAACAATAGGGCATGAAACTCAAAAAGTGATCGCTGGCATCCGCTGCCGCGGAAATTTCAGCGTGATACCAGAGGGCTTGCTGCAACAACCCTTTAAATTTTTTCCCCATGAATCCTTGGACATAGGGTCCGGCTTCCATTAACTCGATCTTCGTTTTTATCCCCACTTCATTCAGGTTAGAAACCAGTGCCTCTACCCAGTAGCGATTTTCGGGAGTAACGGTGATCATCGTCTCGAAACCTTTAGGATAACCGGCGTCGGCTAAAAGCTTCTTGGCCCTCTCGGGATTATAGGGATCGGGTTTGATGTTCTTATCATGTCCCATGGTAATGGGAGAGCAGAAGTCTCCATAGGGTTCAGACATACCGAAGAGAACCTTTTTGGTTATCCCTTCCCGGTCTACGGCCAGGCTGGCCGCTTCCCGGACGCGGATGTCGTGGAAGGGACTGGGATCTTTTGGGAAAGTTAAATCGGCGAAGGTCAAAACAGTCAAAGCGGTGTATTTCCCAAGGACCAGTCGCAGGTTAGGATCAGCCTTAACCTCGACGGTATGGGGCCCGATGACATTGGTGATATCCGCCTCCCCGGCCTTGAGCATGGCCAGACGGGTGGCATGTTCGGGGACATAGACCATTTTGAAAGTCTTGATGGCCGGTGTATGGCGAAAATGCTTTTTAACCGCCTCCACCTTCCAGTAGTTGTCCTGCTTGTATTCCACCCACTTGTAGGGACCGGTCCCCACCGGTTTTTCGGCAAACCCCTTGTCCCCCACCTGCTCCCGGTATTTTTGGGGCATCATGCCAGTTGCCCACCAGAGACGACCCAGAAATCCCGGATCCGGCCCGTTCAGATGCAGACGAAAATGATAGGGACCCACAACCTCGCTCTTAACGATGTTTCGGGTCCATAAAGGGGTGAAAAGATATTTCAGTTCCTTGCGCAGATAGGTTTCAAGACTGAATTTGACATCTTCGGCCGTAAACTTGTCCCCGTTGTGAAAGGTCACATCATCCCTCAACATAAAATCAATGGTTTTCCAATTGGGGGCGATTTTCCAGGACTTGGCCAACCCAGGCAAGATATTGACTTCTTTATTAACATAGACCAGGGAATCGAAAATTGTCCTGGCCAGAACCGGAAATCCGGCAGTGTGGGTGGCCGGATCGCCACCGACTTGAAAAAAATTGGCCGCTGAGGTGGCGTAGACCACTTCCCCTTTCGGGGGTGCAGCCTGACTCGAGGAAGGATTAAAGAACAGCGTCAGAAAAAAACTCAATAAACAAATCAACAATAGGTTTTTAGTTCTAATTCCAATCATACAAGCTCTCCTTGATTTTGTTGGTTCTTAGGGTTGTTAGAATTTTTCTTTGACCGAATGATTTTACCATTTGCCAATAACACCCTCACCTCCTTTCTTCCGATTGAAATTCATTATAAACATTCGGATGAGAATCATTCCCGTTGTTTGGGAAATCCGAAACCCGGGCCCTCCGGAAGTATCACTTGTCCATTCCTTAATTTTAGCAAAGGGGGTTTGGATGGAAAAGAACGTCCCTCGGGCAGCAGGGGAATTTCCATCCAGTCCATATTCTGTTGAGACAAGGCCCAATGCATGTTGGCATAGGCGGCCGGACCGATTCGGAAGGAATGGGGGCAGACCGGGATATTGTGAAGGTCGGCCAGGACGGATATCTTCCGGGCCGTGGTCAAACCACCGATTTTGGTGATTTCGGGTTGAACAAAATCAATCGCTCCGGATTTTAGCAGCCGATCGAAGCCCATCAGGGTGAATTCATTTTCACCGGAGGCGAAGCGCAGATTTATCCGCCGTCGCACCCTGGCCATGGCCTCATGGTCCTGCATGGGAAAAAGGGGCTCTTCCAGCCAATAAATATTCAACTTCTCTAGGGTCCGGGCCTTTTCTTCAGTCTCAACGGCGTTCCAGAGACCATTGACATCCAGCATGAGGGGATAGCCCTCCGGAACGGCCTTGGCCGCTTTGGTTATCAGGGCAAGATCCACTTCATGGAGTTTTATTCCGGCAAATCCCAGTTGAAGGGCCCTTTCCACTTCCCGCAGGAGTATCTTTTCCTCATGGTAGGGGGGGAAACTGGCATAGGCCCTTATGCCTTCCCTGACTATTCCACCGATAAGCTGAATAACCGGACGTTGAACCCTTTGCCCCATCAGGTCCCATAAGGCCAGGTCTATGCCGCTGATGGCGCATAATAACACCCCTTCAGTCCCATAGCGGTAGGCATGCCGATACATCCTGTTCCAGAGGTATTCAATCCTGGAAGAATCTTCATTCAGGAGTATGGGCAGGAGGGTGTCTTCGATGGCACTTTTTATGGGGTTGGTAGGCAGGCCATACCAGGTTTCCCCTAATCCGACCAGTCCTTCATCGGTATGGATTTGGACAAATAACTGCGATAGAGGACCAGCCTCAAAGGGAATTGCTTCTATTTTTTGAATTTTCATATTAGGTAAAAGGTAAAAGGTAAAAGATAAAAGGTATCCCGGCCTTGAACCTTGAACGTTGAACTTTTATTCCTTTTCTAATATATGGATGGTCATGGCCGCTTCCCCACCGCCGATAGTGCCACCGCCGTTTTCGGCCAGGGCCAGGCGATGCTTCTTGATCTGCCTTGGGCCGGCTTCTCCCCTCAATTGGGTTGTCAGCTCATAGATCTGGGCCAATCCGGAAGCTCCGATGGGATGTCCTCTGGAAATCAGACCTCCGCTGGGATTAATCGGGATTTTTCCATCCAGGGCGGTTGCCCCGCTTTCGGCAAAAGGTCCTCCTTCTCCGGGTTTACAAAATCCCAACTGTTCACTTTGGACCAGTTCACCAAAGGCAGTGGCGTCATGCACTTCGGCCATATCGATGTCCTCCGGCCCGAGTCCCGCCTTTTCGTAGGCCGCCAGGGAAGCCCTCTTTCCAATGTCGTTTTCTCTTCCCAGGGTTCCGGACTTCAGGACCGAGGCCCTGATCAGCACGGCCCGGGAGGAAGGGTGTGCCTTAAGAAATCGCTCGCTGCAGACAATAGCCGCCGCTGACCCGTCTCCGATGGGGGCACACATGGCCCGGGTCAAAGGATAGGAGACCACACGGTCTTCCAGGACCTGCTCCACGGTTTGGGTAAAGGTGTATTGGGCCAGAGGATTCAAGGAGGAATTGTTGTGGGCTTTGGAGGCGATGACCGCCAACTGGCGTTGGGTGGTCCCGTAGCGTTCCATATGGCGTCTAGCCCCGGCGGCATAAAAATCCATAAAGACCGA
Organism: Deltaproteobacteria bacterium; assembly: GCA_016208255.1. Classification (GTDB taxonomy): domain Bacteria; phylum Desulfobacterota; class RBG-13-43-22; order RBG-13-43-22; family RBG-13-43-22; genus RBG-13-43-22. The sequence goes on from JACQYK010000089.1 coordinate 22,910, forward strand.
GTGCCCTCCTGCTTTTTCAGATCCTCCGCCTTTTTTTTCCGGCCCCTCGGTCTCTCTTTTTTTCTTTTGTTCTTCCTGAAGACGGGTGATGGCCTCCATCATGGCTTCAACATCTACGGCGGAAGAAAAGCTTTTCATAACCATGGCCCGGTCTTCATCATACAATTTCTCGGTCCCAATGGCCAAGACGCAATCATAGCCTGATTTAATGGCCATCCAGGCACTATGCAGGGCGGTGGAAGCCCCGGCACAGGCATTTTCCACGTTAATGATGGGAATTCCTTCCACTTGATTGGCGGTCAAGGCCACCTGGCCGCGGATACTATGCTGAAATTTATAAATTCCCCAACAGGTATTGGAAAACCAGGCCGCTTCAAGATCTCCGCGGCTCAGACCGCAGTCTTTAAAAACCAGTTCCAGGGCCTCACCGGTCAGGACCTTGATGCTCTTGTCCAGAAATTTTCCAAACTTGGTCATGCCCACGCCCAAAACATACACATTGTCACTCATTTTTCACCTCTTTCAATAATATGAGGCTATGGGCAAGGGGCTATTGGCTATAGGCAAACATCCACTGAACGTATTAACCTATCGCCTCTCGCCTATTGCCTATTGCCTGTTGCATGTTTTCTATCTCGTCCTCGGATAATGCTGGACCAAGAGAACATGCTTTAAATAGGTCAGGCATCCTGCCTGACAATGAATCAAATCATTACGATTGTCAGCCGGGACGGCTGCCCTATTGGATTATTATCTTCATTTGTTTTTTTTCTTCCTTATCCTTTCGGCGGCACCGACCGTGAAGCATACATTTGTTCAATGATTGCCGGATCCAACCCCAGGGCGACCAGCAATTCGTCCCGCTGGCCCCCCCTTTCCGATTTATCCAAAAATCCCCGGCCAACCCCTCCGTCCACCTGCAGGGCCTCACCATTGATGAAGTCCGAATCGTCGCCGGCCAGAAAAAGAACGGCCTTGGCCACATCTTCCGGCAGACCGGCCCGGGGAAGGGCTTGAATATTTTTGAAGACCCCTTTTATCGGATCCAGGGTTTTTTCAATATCTTCCTCGGTCAGGCCAAGGGCACGGCCGAAAATAGGAGTAACGATCCCGCCCGGGCAGACGCAGTTGACCCTGATGCCGAATTCACCCAACTGCATGGCTACCGAACGGGTCAAATGGATAATAGCGGCTTTGCAGGCGCTGTAAGTATGTCCGCCAAAACCGGTCTTGTGACCGGCCACGCTGGCGGTGCTGATGATGTTTCCAAAACCCTGGGGAATCATCACTCTGGCGGCGTGCTTCATACCCAGCATGACCCCCTTGAAAAGGATGGCCACGGTTATATCAAAGCCGGCCATGTCGGTTTCTTCAATTGGGCCCCCGGTTCCTCCCAACCCGGCGTTGTTGAACATGCAGTCCAGCCTGCCGTATTTTTCCATCGCCAGATTGACCGCCGCCTGGACCTCTTCTTCTATGATGACATTGGTGTGCCGGTATATCGCTTTGTCTCCCAGTTCAGTTGCCAGATTTTGCCCCTGCTCATCCAGAATATCGGCAATGACCAGTCCGGCCCCCTCCCGGGCGAATAATCGTGCCGTGGCCGCCCCGATGCCACTCGATCCTCCGGTGATGACGGCTACTTTTCCTTCCAGTCGCCCCATTCCATCCTCCTTAAAACCAGGTATAGGGTGCAAGGTTTGAGGTTTAAGGAAAACCCGATTATTAATTCAACCTTGGACCTTGGACCTTACACCTTTTTTATTTTATACAGTTTCAAATCCTTTCTCTGTTTCCTCAACCGGGCCTGCCGCACCGGGTCTGAACCAGGTTACCGGCCTAAATTCCCGGGGAACAATACCCTCCTGTTTAAACTCCGGCCAGCCCAAGCACAGGGAACTGACGATGGTCCAGGGCGGATTGATCCCCAATTTTTCATGGAAGCCGGGCACCAAATTCAGGACGGCCACAAAACCGACCCAACAGGACTTAATGCCAAGGGAATTAGCGACCAGATTCATATTCTGCCCGCAAATCCCGATATTGATTTGCGGCCCGCCGATGGATCGGGTATCGGAAACCAACAGAATCACGGCCGGGGCGTTCAGGGTGGCGCCGCCCGTCTTTCCCCCCATTTCTCCTTTGGCAATGGCCCCCATTCCTCCAATGGCCAGACGGGGGTCATAGGTGCCCGGCTGGTTGATGTCAATCATGGCGGCCAGATTCTGGACCTGGTTGTCATCCCGGTACATACTGGCGATATTGCCGAGTACAAACTGCACGGTCTGATCGATCTCATCTAAAAGTTTCCTGTCGGTAATGACGATAAACTTCCAGGACTGGCAGTTGCCGGCGCTGGGGGCGAAACGGCCGGCCTCCAATACCCTTCGAATCAAGGTCTCGGGGACGGGATCTTTTGTAAAATTTCGGACGCTGCGCCTCTCTAAGACCGCCTTTTCAATGGCGTTCCATTGGTCGGGGTTGCCGTCCTTGTCTTTGGGTTTGAGGGGCAAAACGGCCGGAAGCCGGTGAGGGCTGGTAGCCCAGAAACCGGGGGCTTCCGCATAATAGGACTGGACAATGGAAATGGCTTCTACCGGACAGGCCACCTTACAATTATAGCAACTGAAACAGGCATATTCATCCTTCATTTTGGGGTGATCATCCTCGCCCATCTCCCAGCAACTGAAAGGGCAATTTTCAATGCAGAGCCCGCAACTGGTGCAGAGATCTTTATCGACCTGCATAATGCCCATATGGACGCCTTCCGGTCTCAAAATCGGTTTTACGTCTTCCCAAGCCATGGTTTCCTCCTTATAATAAAAAAATGGTTAAAGGTATAAGGTATTAAGGTATAAAGTTTAAGGTGCAAGGCACAAAGTAAAAGGTAAAAGGTAAAAGGAAAAAGGTAAAAGGAAAAAGGAAAAAGATATAAGGTTTACGGTTTATGGTTTTCCTTGAACCTTAAACCTTATACCTTATACCTTTTCTAATATATGGATGGTCATGGCCGCTTCACCGGCCCCGACCGTTCCTCCGCCGTTTTCAGTCATGGCCAGGCGGTGTTTCCTGATCTGCCTTTTTCCGGCTTCCCCGCGAAGTTGGGTGACCAGTTCATAGATCTGGGCCAGACCGGAAGCGCCGATGGGATGGCCCCTGGAAATCAATCCTCCGCTGGGATTCACCGGGATTTTTCCGTCCAGGGCCGTAGCCCCGCTCTCGGCAAAGATCCCGCCTTCTCCCTCGGGGCAGAAGCCCAGGGCCTCCATCTGGGCGATTTCCCCAAAAGCCGTGGCATCGTGAACCTCCACAACATCCACATCTTCCGGCCCTGCATCGGCCATGGCATAAGCCGCCCTGGAGGCCCTTTGGGTAATATCGTTCGTGCCGGTTCGAGTCCCTCCCTGAAGTATGGAGGCCCTGATCTTAATCGCCCTGGTTGTGGGATGTTTCTTGAGGAAGGCCTCACTGCAGACGATGGCCGCCGCGGCCCCGTCCCCGATGGGCGCGCACATGGCTCTGGTCAAGGGATAGGAAACCAGCCGGTCCTCCATAACCTGTTCCACAGTCATGGGAAAGGTGTATTGGGCCAGCGGGTTCAGAGAAGAATTATTGTGGGCCTTGGCGGCGATGACGGCCAACTGTCGCTGGGTTGATCCGTAGCGTTCCATATGCCGCCGGGCTCCGGCGGCATAAAAATCCATGAACACCGAATGACCTCCCGGTTTTTCAGGAGTGGCTTCCGTCTTTTTCTCCGCTGCTTGCTGCTCCTTGCGTTTTTGCTCTTCTTCCCGCCACCTGGCCATTCGGGCCTCGGTCTCCTCCACATCGGTGCCGGCCATAAAGCCTTTCATGACCTTGACCCGGTCCTCGTCGTAGAGTTTTTCGGCCCCAATGGCCAGGACACAATCGTATAACCCGGCCTTGACCGCTGTCCAGGCGCCATGAAGGGCGGTACTGCCGCTGGCACAGGCATTCTCCACATTGGTAAAAGGGATCTTTTCCAGGCCGTTGGCGGTGAGGGCCACCTGCCCCCGTATGGAATGTTGAAAAGTATACATGCCCCAGCCGGTGTTGGAAAACCAGGCCGCCTGGATGTCCCCGTGGGTCAGACCGCAATCCTTAAAGACCAGGTCCAGGGCCTCGCCGGTCAAGACCTTGATGCCCTTTTCCAGATACTTGCCGAATTTGATCATTCCCACACCGATGATATAAACATTCTCACTCATTTTATAACTCCTTTGTTAAGCCCTACTGCTCTAAAGGCTACACGAATCTCAAAAAAAATTCATCTTAAAGGTCCAAGGGGTTCCTATTGTTACTCGTTTCTGGTTTCTCGTTTCTTATTTTATAACCAGCAACCAGTAACGAGCAACAAGCAACCCTATTCATTAAATTAAATCTTCTGCGCCGCTTAAAGACAGGGCGTTGTTTTCTCCATCCTCGATCATGGCCGCCCGGGCATCCCGAAAAAGCTTTTCAATCAGGTATTCCTTGGTCAACCCTACCCCGCCAAAGATGGTGATGGCCTCATGGGCTACCTCAAAGGCGGTGCTGGTCGAGAGGACCTTGGCGGCAATGGCATGGGGGGATGACCCATTGGGGGCCGTGGCATGGTTGTAGGCGGCCATCCGCCGGGCATAGGCCCGGGCGGCCTCTACTTTGATGAACATGTTAAAGAGCTGCAATTTGATGTTTTTGTGTTCAAAAATGGGCACCCCGCCTTGGACCCTTTCCTTGGCGTATTTCAGGGCCTCGTCATAGGCCGCCTGGGCCAGGCCGACAAAGGCCTGTCCCATACCGCCGTTGGCGTTGGTCAGGATCATTTTGGCGATGGCCGACATCAGGGCGCCGTCGGTGATGACCATATATTTTTTAGGCAGTTTAACCTCCTCAAAAAAGATTTCCCCCTGGTTCAAGGCCCTTTGACCGATCTTGTCCAGGGGCTTGCCCCGGGTTATTCCCGGCAAATTTAACGGAACCACCGCCAACCCTCCGCCCTGCATGCCTTTGGAAGGGTCCAGACAAACGTGCAGGGTAGCGTGGGTGGCAATGGTGCCGTTGCTGACCCAGGCCGACTTCTGACCGGTGATAATATACTCATCCCCTTTTAAAACCGCCCGGACACTGGGGGCGCACTTGGGATCGGTGAATTTGGGATTGGTACCCAATATCCAATCCGAGCCATGGTCCGGCTCGGTGATGGCCCAACAGCCGATTATTTCCCCTTTGGTGTCTTCACAGTAATCCCGCACCAACTGCTGCAGTTCAGGTTCCGGAGACATCATGGCAAAGGTCATGGGAAAAGCCGATACCCCCAGGCAGATCGACAGCCCGGCGTCGGCATACCCCATCTCTTCGGCCATCCGCGGGCCGACTTTGGGATCCATATCCTCGAGCATTCCCCCGAAGGCCTTGGGGATTCCTCTTTTATGGATGCCCAGTTCCCGGGAGGTTTTAATGACATCCCAAAGCACCGAACCTTTGGCAATGACTTGCTCCGGGTCAGCCATTTTGTCCAGCTTAATACCAGCCGGCCGCATAACCTCCAGGCCGAATTTTCGAATGGTTTCGTGCATGGCCTTGGCTTCATCACTCAACGTCAGATCCATTTCTAAATAACCCATAGTCAACCTCCTCTAATTTTTAGGTATAAGGTTTAAGGTGTAAGGTCTAAGGTTAAAGGTAAAAGGTAAAAAGTAAAAAGTAAAAATCAATAGACGGGAGGCTGGATGTTATGGTTTACCTTGAACCTTAAACCTTGTACCTTAAACCCTTATTTTAGTTTAAGATCCGGCATCTCCTTTTCCCGGTCCCAGGTTCTTTCGGTCACTCCCTGTTTTTTCATCTGGGTTTTGATGATTCTTAATGTTTCGGTCCTGGGGATTTCATCGACGATATCGATATACCTCGGTACCATAAAATAGGCCATATTCCTGGCACAGTAACGGATGAGATCTTTAAGATCGAGTCTGGCCCCTGGTTTGGGCACCACCCAGATCATCACCTCATCCTCCCCCAGTTCGGAAGGAACGCCGAAAGCGGCGCAGACTTCGACCTCGGGGTATTTTTCAATGATGCTTTCCACTTCAAAAGAAGAGATATTCTCTCCCCGGCGGCGCATGGAATCGGTCTTCCGGTCCGTAAAATACAGGTTACCCTCTTGGTCGGCATAAAAATAGTCTCCGGAATAGACCCAGCCGTCTCTTACTTTTTTGTTCGAGGCCTCCGGATTCTTATAGTATTCCACCACTCGGGTGGATGGAACGCGTGATCGGGTGACCAGTTCGCCGATCTCACCCTGGGGAACCTCATTTCCCTCATCATCGATCAGTTTCCAGTCGGTCTCACCCATCACCTTTCCGACCGATCCTACCGGGGCGTTGCCGAAATTAAAAATCAACAGTCCCCCTCCATCGACGGCCCCATAGGCTTCCCAGATTTTCAGATTAAAACGTTTCTCAAAAGCCTCCCAGAGGTTGGCCGGGCAGGCGGCTGAGATAACCAGGCGGACGGGATTGTCGGCGTCATCGGGTTTTTCCGGTTGCTTCATCAGAATGGGGATCATGGCCCCCAGACCGTTGAACTGGCTGGCGCCGTAAAACCGAATCCTGTCCCAGAAGCGGGAGGCCGAAAATTTTTTGTCCAGGCCGAAAGGCAGCCCTGCGGCCAGGGCAAAGCCGGCCGTCAGGTTCAAGGCGTTGGCATGAAAGAGGGGGAGGGCGGTATAAAGAATATCGGTAGGGAGGGTTAAAATCTTGGCCAGGCCGATCATCCGGTCAATACCTCCGGGACCGATCCGGTTGACCACGCCCTTGGGAAATCCGGTGGTTCCTGAGGTGTACATGAGGTGGGTAACGGCTTCGGGGTCAAGCCCATGGTCTGGCTGTTCATCCGAAGCATCCAACAGTTCAGCCAGGTCCATGGTCCCTGCCGGTAAAGGGGCATCGGTGGTCCGGCGGATAAAAACCTTTTTTATCGATTCGATGGGTCTTCCGATTTCAACGAATTTGGGATAGAGGGCATCATCCACGGCCAGGTATTTTACATCCGAATTTTCCAGGATATAAGCCAGTCCCTCCCCTTTAAGGGCCACATTAACCGGTACGGAATAAAATCCGCCGCGGGGGAGCCCGTAAAACAAAAACAGGTATTCCGGACAGTTTCCCATGAGAATGGACATTCCATCACCGGGTTGTGCCCCTTGAGCCTTCAGGCCGTTGGCGGCCCGGCAGGTGGCCCGGTTGTATTCGTCAAAGCTGACTTGCCGGTCTTCGAACAAGATATACGGTTTATCACCAAGGGTCTTACCCTGGTAGGCTATCAAATCATAGATGTATTTAAGTTGAGATTCTTCCGCCATAGGGGTCCTCCTGGTATTTTTGTTTTCAGTATAGAAGCTTAGGTCCCGCCCCCAGCGGGATTCGTTTGCAGGGAAGAGGTAACTGGGGATATTCCCGAAATAATGAATCCAAGAGACAGGTTTGATTATATCGTGATAAGTTTAATAAAAACTGCCACATCTAATTCGAATTTCAATCTTAATTAGCCATAGGTGTCAATTTAAGTCAAGGGGAAATAATCAACTGAATGAAATTCACAACCACTCCTTCAACGGCGCTCAGCCGATCTGGGTCTCTTTCCTTTTTTTAAGATGGAGGGCTTCTTTTAATCCTTTTTCCCGAATGACCTTCAGCTTCAGGCCGAATTCGGTGATCCTGAAAAACCGTTTCCCGTATTTCCTTAACAGGCTGTCATTTATTTCAAAACCAAGCCCCGGCCGTCGGAAGGGCGGCAGCAGGCCGTTTTGGTCGGGAAGAATGGGATCGATAATTCCCTCACGATATTCAGGGACCCAGGAAGGTTCTTCCAGGGGGTATTCCAGGGGCAGTGAGTTATCGTTATCGATCAGGACCATGTTCCAGTTGATATAGAAGCCTATCCCGTTGGTCCAGGTATGGGGGGAATAAAGGCGGTGGTTTTGATGACAGGCGTCGATAACCTGCTTAACCTGAGCCATGCCTCCGGCAAAGGTCGCATCGGGCTGGTAAATGTCAAAGCAGTCCTTCTCGAACATGATTTTAATTTCATCCCAGCCGTAATTCAGCTCCGCGCCGGATATTTTAACTTTGGATTCTTTTTTTAAGGCCGCGTTTCCATCATAATCCCGGGAGTCCAGGGGTTCTTCCAGCCAGTCAATCCGGTTGTCATAACAGGCCGCGGAGAATTCTTTGGCCCGATTCAGGTCCCAGGCCGGAACCCGGTCTACGATCGAGACCAGCCAGCCCTGATTGGCATCCACTCCCAGTATAAAATCGTCCCCTACTCCCTTTCTTATGGCACTGATCATCTTGATATCGTCTACCAGCGTATGATTTTTGACTCTCAATTTGGCTGTTTTGAAACCCCGTTCTTTCAGGACCAGAAGTTCTTCGATCCGCTTTTCAGGAAGATGCATTTCTCCGGTTGAACAATAGGTCTGAATCGGTCGGGCTTTTCCCCCAAAAAGTTCATAAACGGGCTTCCCTTCTTTCTTACCGAGAATATCCCAGCAGGCCGGTTCAATCCAGAAATTTCGCCATCCCAGAAATCCGGCCTGCTTGAGCAGGCTCTGTATCCGGTCGATATCCGTCGGGTCGGCGCCGAGAAGATATCCGCCCAGAAGATCGCCGAGACCGCTCCTCTCTTTTCCCATGGCGGTCCCGGCGGAATAGCCGTCGATACCCTCATCGGTGCTTATCTTTATCAGGGTGAACCGGTTGTGCGTTTGCGGGTAGCCCGGTATCCAGGTGGGCCAGAAGGTATGTTTCAGGGGAACAGAGACGTGATAAAGTTCGATGGCTTTAATTTTCATGAGGACCTCCGTTCAAATTTTATTTTAAAAAAACCTCCTCAGCACCGACTTCTCGCCAGCCCTTCTCAACCGCCCCCATGATAACTTAAATGAATTTAAATGGAAATTGAAAAGAAAGCCAGTCTTTCTTGAGTTCTTGACACCGGGAAGAATATCTCATATTAAACAGTCATGCCCCGCCTTTTGGGGCGTGACACCACGAGCCGGTCGACTTCGTCGACCTTAATAGGAGGCTTCCTTTGGAAGCCGGGACATGGAAATAGACCGGATCAACGAAATGCCTCGAAATCTATTTTCGCACTAAAGGTCGGGTTCTTATCGTAAGTCGCCAGGGGTGAGAGCGCAAAGCATTTCTTAATCGTGAGTCGTAAGGCGTGAGAGCGCAAGGCGCAAGATCGTTTTTCCAAATTTTTTACTTTACGCCCTCGCGCCTCACGCCTAACGGAAAGTATTTATTATCAGGAGGAAAAAACTATGAAGGATTTTGAAGGTAAAATCGCGGTAATTACCGGGGGCGGAACCGGAATGGGACGGGAACTGGCCCGTCAACTGGTTTCCGAGGGTTGTCATACGGCCATTTGCGACATTCAGAAAGACCCAATGAGGGAGACCGAAAAACGGTGCCGGCAGGAAGCCAAACCGGGAACCCGCCTTACCACTCATGAATGTGACGTTTCCCAGGAAGACCAGGTTGCCGCCTTTTGCGCGGCCGTAAAGGATCAGCACCAGACCGACCACATCAACCTTCTCTTCAATAATGCCGGTATCGGCGGGGGAGGGAGTTTTCTTCTGGACGACCGCCGGGATTGGGACAGGGTTTTCAGTATTAACTGGTTCGGCGTCTACTTCTCTACCCGGGCTTTCCTGCCTTTGTTGCTGGCCAGTCGGGAAGGACACCTGATCAATATCAGCAGTGTCAATGGTTTCTGGGCCTGCCTGGGTCCCTCGGTGCCGCACACCGCTTACTGCACCTCCAAGTTTGCCGTGAAGGGTTTTACCGAGGCCCTGCAAATTGATCTGCGTCTCTTCGCCCCCCATGTCAAGGCTTCCCTGGTGATGCCCGGTCACATCGGGACCTCCATATCGGTCAATGCCAATAAAATACTGGGCAAGCCCAGCATTGAAGAAATGAATTCGGATGAATTGGCCCTTCTGCGGGAGCGATTGAAGCGGATGCTGATCCCCACCGATGAAATCGAAGATGAAGCCTTGCGCGAGCTGGTGCGACAGAACAGGGATGATTTTCTGGCCAAGGCGCCGCTGACCGCAGCCCAGGGGGCCCAAATTATTCTGGATGGGGTCCGAAACGAAAAGTGGCGGATCCTGGTCGGGGAGGATGCCGAATTCCTGGATCAGATGGTGCGTCAGTATTCTGAAACGGCCTATGAGGGATCGTTTGTAGAAAAACTGGTGGAAGAACGGGAAAAGAGGGGTAATAGCGTCCTGGAGCTCTTTCTGCCTAAAGGTGAATAGAACCAAAGGAAAGGGTTTACCTTTTAAAAAATAAAGAAATCCCCAAGCTTTTCCCCAAGGGCGACTTATCGTCCTATTCCGCCCCAAAGGAGGCCAACCTGATAGGTGCTTCCGGTAACCTTCCGAAGTTTATTCCGAAGAATTTATCTTGCTAAGATCATGAAACTTAATGTATTCTGTTAATATATAATTCGCTTAAGGAAAAAGGGCGAAACATTTGAAAAAGAACAAAAAAATTCTTTTGGCAACCTTCGTAATCGTTATGTTTGTTTTGGGAGGAGCTTACCTTTTAAGGCCTCCCGTCCCAAAAGGCTTTTTGGGCAAGGTGGAATCGATTACCATCGGATATTCACCATTTGAGTCTACCGCCCTTCTTTGGATTGCCCAGGATCAGGACTTTTTAAAACGGAATGGCCTCAAGGTAACCCTACGTAAATATGATACCGGGGCAGGTTCCTTAGACGGAATGTTGAACCGTGAAACCGACATTACGGTGGGGACCACCGAGTTCCCCCTGGTCAGATGGGCGTTCCAGAAAGCAAGAATTTGCACAATCGGAAGCATCGACAAAAGCGAATTCGTCTATCTTGTTGGAAGGAAAGACCGGGGAATTGAGAAGTTTTCAGACCTCAAGGGAAAAAGAGTCGGGACCACCTTGAGAACGATAGCAGAATTCCATCTCGGCCGGTTTCTCGAACTTCATGGTATGAATATGCAGGATATATCCCTTGTGGACGTCAAAACACCGGCAGAATGGGTAAACGCTGTTGTCAAAGGAGACATTGATGCCATTGCCACCGCCCAACCGTATGCTGGTTTAGCCAAAGGGCAACTGGGCGCTAACGCCGTTTTCTGGCCGGCGCAGAGCAGTCAGCTCCAGTATGGGTTGATAACTTCCACCACCGAGTGGATAACAAATCATCCCGAACCGGTCAGGAGACTCCTGCGCTCTCTGGTGCAGGCTGAGGCATATGCCATCCGTAATCCTAATGAAGCCAAAGCTATCGTGCAAAAAGCGCTAAATCTTAAAGCCTCATATATGGAAACAGTCTGGTCTCAAAACCAGTTCGTTGTCTCGCTCGACCAGCCTCTGATCCTGGCCATGGAGGACGAAGCCCGCTGGATGATCATGAATAAACTGACGAGTGAAAAGCAGGTTCCTGACTTCCTGGAGTACATCTATGTTGACGGCCTCAAGGCGGTAAAACCCGAAGCGGTGAATATTATACGATGAAGGGAAAATAATGAAGAGATTTCCGGTCGTAATACCGGCTTTCCTGGCCGTGATTTCCTGTGGACTTGGGCTGTCAGCCTTATTCTCGGGTTGCAATTCCGGGAAGATGGAAACCTTGACGGTAGCCATGGTCCCGACTGAGTTAAATGCGCTGTTCTACGTTGCCGAAGGACAGAACTTCTTTGCTGCCAATGGCCTGCAGGTTATTCTCAAGGAAGACTATGATTCCGGGGCCTCGGCGGCCGCCGGGATGTTGAAAGGAGAAACAGACCTCGCCTTGGCGGCCGAGTTTCCCATCGTCAGACAAATCTTCAATAAAAACGATATTGCCAGTTTCGGAACTGTTGCCAAGTATGAGAACACATACCTTATAGGGCGGACCGACAGCGGAATCAAGACCATTCAGGATCTCAAGGGAAAGAAGGCGGGCGTAACTCTCAAAACGATTTCGGAATTCTACCTGGGAAGAACGCTGGATCTTCATGGGATGAACATTCAACAGGTAAATCTCGTGGACATCAAAGCCCCGGACTCAGAAAAAGCTATCACCGGGAAAGAGGTGGACGCGGTCGCCACCTGGGAACCCTGGGTAGCCCAAATAACTCACCGCCTGGGAAAAGAAGTGATCACGATGCCCTTACAAGGCGGCCAATATGCCTATTGGAATCTAGTCAGTACCTCCGGCTGGATAAAAAAACACCCCCACCTGATAAAACGGCTCATTAAGTCATTGGTCGAGGCGGAAAGCTATCTGGCCGGTCATCCGGGTGAAGCAAAAGCAATCGTCAGGAAACGGATGAAATTCGATGAGGTCTATCTGGAGATTATCTGGAAGCGCTACCAGTTCTCTCTTTCGCTGGACCAGTCGCTCATCACCGCCATGGAGGATGAGGCGCGGTGGATGATCAAAAACGGTCTGACCGCGGAAAAGCAGGTGCCAAATTTTCTGGATTCCATTCACGAAAACAGTCTCAAAGCCCAAAAGCCTGAAGCAGTAAATATGATTCGGTAAATAGAACATCCGCGCGAAAAAAGTTAATGGAGGAGTAAACGAGTGAAAAAACCGGCTATGGTCATTACCGTCATCACGGCGATTATTTTGCTGGGATTCGGAACCCGGTATTTTCTAAAATCCCGGAGCCCCGGGTCGAGGGGGACGGAGTCCATCGCCGTTGCGGCGGTGTCTGATGAGTCATCCGCCCCGATCTTACTTGCCGAAAATCAGGGCTACTTCCTTCGGAACGGTCTTCGGGTAAGCCTGCGGAATTACGGGAATGGGGTGGCCGCTATCAGAGCCATGAAAAGCGCTGAAGCCGATATTTCGCTGTCGGCCGAGTTTCCCATTGTCACCGAAGCTTTTAAAAAAGGAGCTATAAGCATTATAGCCTGCATCGATAAGTATCAGCCAACTTACATTGTAGCCAGGAAAGACAGGGGCATCAAAAAGATTTCAGATCTGAAGGGGAAAAAAATAGGCGCTCCCCACGGGTCGATAAGCAAATTCTATCTGGGCCGGTTCCTCGATCTGCACCATATGAGCATCGAAGATGTCACACTGGTCGACATCGATCCTGCCAGACCTCCTTTGGACGAGATAGCCAACGGCAGTATCGATGCGGTCGTCTCGCGGCAGAATGTGATCAATCCAATCATAAAACAACTGGGGGTCAATTATATAAGTTGGCCGGTGCAAAGCGGTCAGTTGACCTACCTGGTGATGTCCTGCAGGAAGGAGTGGATGGCCGGGCATCCGGAGACGATCAGAAAGTTTCTGAAATCCCTCAAAGAGGCGGAAGATTATCTTATCGGTCATCCGGATGAAGCCAAAGCCATCGTCCAAAAGCGTCTGAAATACGACGATTCCTATATTGCCAGCGTCTGGCCTCAGCACCAATTCGCCCTCTCGCTTGACCAATCACTAATCGTTGCCATGAAAGATGAAGCCCAATGGATGATAGATCATAATCTTACCAGCGAAAAACAGATTCCTGATTTTGTTAATTATGTTTACATTGAGGGTTTGAAAACGGTCAAACCGGAGGCGGTGAACATCATTCGCTAAACCGTCATGCCACGCTTTTTAGGGGCGTGACATCACGATACGGTCGGCCTATCGGCTCCCGTTCGATCGGCATTGGCCGATCTCAGAGGAGACTTTCGAAGAAAGTCGGACAGGGAGCCTCTCCGAAAGCTCGGCGAAGCCGAGCGGCCTGACCTAAACAGGAGGCGTCTTCGGACGCCGGGACATGAAAATAGACGGGTAGGCTCGAACCCTGTTTTCGCACTAAGGTGAGAAAGCCATGAAAATCAGAACCCAATTCATAATAACCATGCTCCTCTTCGGCATGATACTGGTCATTATCGCCGTGTCCGCGATCAATACAAGCCTGCAGGTGGAAAAGGCCAGCCGTCAGGAAAGGATTGCCGCCGGTATCGCCCAGGGAGCGAGTGAGCTGAGTTATCTGGCCAATGATTACCTGATTTATCGTGAGAGCCAGCAACTCAGTCGCTGGCAATCAAGATTTGCCTCATTTTCAAATTCAGTCGCCAGTCTGAATTTGGACAAACCGGAGCAACAGGCTTTGGTCCGTAATATACAGGCCAATAAAACCAGGTTGAAAGAGGTATTTGATAGTGCGGTCTCCGCTGTCGTAAACTCTCCCGGGAATCAAAAGGCAGTTCTTGACCCGGCCTTGCTTCAGATCTCCTGGAGCCGGATGGCCGTCCAAAGCCAGGGGCTGGTCTCGGACGCTTCACGATTATCACATCTGTTACATGTCCAGATGGACCGGTTCATAGACATAAGAACCTGGCTTATGTATGCCATGGTGGGTTTACTGGGTGTTTTTCTTTTGGGAAGCTATTTGCTCACTTACCGGCGCATCCTGAAATCATTAGCGACCCTTCAGGCAGGTACCGCGATTATCGGCTCCGGCGACCTGGATTTTAGAATTGAAGAGAAAAAGCAGGACGAAATCGGCGAACTCGCCCACGCCTTCAACCGGATGGGCACTGATCTAAAAAGCGTGATGGCCTCCAAGGAAGACCTGGAGCGGGAAATCAACGAGCGCAAAAAGGCCGAGGAAGCCCTGATGAAGGCCCACCGGGAGCTTCAAGAACATTCGGATAAGGTGGAAGCAGTGAGTAAAGAACTGGAAAGCTTCAACTATTCCGTCTCCCACGACCTCCGTTCACCCCTGCGGGCCATTGCCGGTTTTACCCGGATGATTCTCAATGAGAAAGGGGCGACCTTTGACCCGGAGACCCGGCGGAAATTCGGCATCGTTGAAGACAACGCCCAAAAGATGGGCCGGCTGATCGACGATCTGCTCCGATTATCCCGCCTGGGCCGGGCTGAACTGAACTGGTCGAAGGTGGATATGAAAGGCCTGGTAGGCGAGGTTCTGCAGGAAATCCGGACGACAGAGCCCGAACGGAAATTTACCGCCGAGATCGGTGACCTTCCCAGCGCTCGGGGCGACCAGACGATGATCCGGCAGCTCCTGGCCAACCTGATTTCCAATGCAGTAAAGTTTACCCGAGGGAAACCAGAGGGGCGCATCGAAGTGGGCAGCTTCGAACAATCCGGGGAACAGGTTTACTATGTAAAAGATAATGGTATCGGATTCGACATGAAGTATTATAATAAGGTGTTCGGCATCTTCCAGCGCCTGGTCAGCGAGAGCCAGTTCGAGGGGACCGGCGTAGGGCTGGCGATCGTCCAGCGGATCGCTCAACGGCATGGCGGCCGGGTCTGGGCCGAGGGCAAAATCAACGAAGGGGCTACTTTTTATTTCACAATTCCCGTAAGATTGATGATTCCGTAGTAACTAAAGAATCAAAATCTTCTCAAAATGGATAAAATATTATCAAGAAAATCATAAACGTCCTATAAATAGGGGACCAATTGATTATTTTTGAACAGACTTTTTTCATTAATTTTCATTTTGCAATTTGCACTTTACATTTTAAATTCCGGCTTGTCCGGTTTAGGAGAAAGGGATGAACAAGGAAAAGATCGAAATCGTACTCATTGAAGACAACCCGGCGGACGTGGAACTGACACTCACTGCCCTGAGTAGTCGAAACCTGGCCAATAAGGTAAAAGTGCTCACGGATGGGGAGGAAGCGCTCGATTACCTTTTTACTGTTTGCGCCACCGCCGGCCAGGAAGGATGCCCCCTGCTGATCCTGCTGGACCTGAAACTTCCGAAAGTCAGCGGGCTGGAAGTCCTGGAGAAAATCCGCTCTGATAACCGGACGAAAATGATTCCCGTAGTCGTCCTGACCTCGTCGGCGGAAGAGAGAGACAGGATCGATAGTTATAAACTCGGTGTGAACAGCTACATCGTCAAGCCGGTCGAATTTGACAGCTTTGCCGAGGTAGTCTCGGAAATCGGTTTTTACTGGGTTTTACTGAACAAACCGCCCTATTGAGCCGCCTGGAGGAGTAATCAATGCAGCACTATGAACTTAAGCAAGGTCTTCGCCTCCTCATTCTCGAAGATGTGCCAACCGACGCCGAATTGATGGAAGCGGAGCTTCATTCCGCGGGGTTCGATTTCCTATCCGCCCGGGTCGATGACCAGGATTCCTTTTTAGAGGCCCTCGACCGCTTCTCCCCCGAGATCATTCTCGCCGACTACATGCTTCCGGCCTTCGACGGGGAGTCGGCCCTGGCGATAGCCCGGGAAAAAGCCCCTGGCGTACCGTTTATTTTTGTTACCGGGGCGCTGGGCGAAGAACGTGCCGTTGAACTTCTAAAGAGAGGCGCCACGGATTTCGTATTGAAGGACCACCTTGATCGTATTCCGGTTTGCGTCAATAGAGCCCTGGAGGAGGTCGATGAGAAACAGCGGCGTCAGCAGGCCGAGGATGAACTCCAGCGGGCCCATGCCGAACTCGAACGGGAGGTTGAGAAGAGGACCAGGGAGTTGCGGCAGCGGACCCTTGAACTCCAGCAATTGACAGACACACTGGAGTGGCGTGTCCGGGAACGGACCGAGGAACTGGCCAAAGCGAACGAAGCCTTGCGGGATTTGTCATCAAGACTTTTGTCAGCCCAGGAGGAGGAGAGAAAACGGGTGGCCGGTGATCTTCATGATACCATCGGGTCTTCCCTGGTCGGGATAAAATTCAAGGTTGAAAAGACTTTGAAGGAGATCGAAGAGGACCCCCGAGCTCCCGGCTTATCTCTAAACGCTATCATTCCCATGATCCAGGAAAGCATCGAGGAATGCCGAAGAATTCAGCAGGATCTGCGGCCCTCGAGCATCGACTATCTGGGCCTTTTGCCCACCCTTTCCTGGTTTTGCCGGAGGTTTCAGACGATCTATACGACCATCCGGGTCGAGCAGGAGATCGGCGTCGAAGAAACCGAGATACCGGAGGCCTTGAAGATCATCCTCTCGATCTGACCAAAGTACTCGCCTCGGAAAGCACCAAGCGGGGATTAGGACTGACCAGCATGAGAGAGCGGACCGAGCTTTCCGGGGGTTCTTTCGTCATTGAATCCGAGGAGGGTAAAGGAACGGTTATCCGGGGGGTTTGGACGGTCTGAGATGAAGGAAGAATCCCTGGACCCTGGGAAGGGAGTATTCTTTTTTCAGGAACCCATTACCGAAAAAGATAATATGAACTATTTTTTGTGAAAAGGAGTGGGCCATGAAAACCGGCCAAGGCCTTATACCTGCTGCTTTAACGGCAATGCTCTTTCTGCTCATTGCCGGTTGCGGCCAAAAGGCCCCGCAGCAGCCTGAGAAAATCGTCCTTGGGACGCAGATGATCGCTAATGTCGCACCAGTTTGGATAGCCGAGAAAAAGGGCTATTTCTATGAAGAAGGCCTCCAGGTGGAGATAAGGGAATTTGCTTCGGGACAGGCGGCCCTGCAGGCCATGTTAAACGTCAAAGATATCGACCTGGCCACAGCAGCCCAGACGCCGGTTATTTTTAACAGCTTCCATCGAGATGATTATGCCATTATAAGTGGTATGGTTTACTCGGATAAGGATATCAAGATTCTGGCCAGACAAGACAGGGGAATAAAGGCCCCCGAAAACCTGAAAGGCAAGATCTTAGGGATAACGACCGGCACCTCCAGCCACTTTTTCTTGGATTTATTCCTGGCCTATCACCGTATGAAAATGTCCGATGTCAAAATCATCGATATGGAACCGACCCGGTTATCCAAGGCCCTGATAGAAGGTCAAGTGGACGCCATAGCCACCTGGGAGCCGCATGTTTACCAGACCATAAAGGTCCTGGGAGATAGGGCCTTTCTTTTGACCAGCCAAGAGTTCTCTCGAGAAGACTTTTACTTTATTGCCCGAAAGGATTATCTAAGGGATCATAGCGACGCTTTGAAGCGGTTTCTCCGGGCCATTGAGAAAGCCGAGGGGTTTATTGCGAAGAACAGAAATGAAGCCGTGGAGATTGTCAGAAAAAGGTTGAAAATAGATAGTGCGGTAGTGAAGGCCAACTGGGATGACTTCCACTTTAAGCTGTTTCTGGATCAGCCCATCCTGACTTCCCTGGAGGACAAGGCCAGGTGGGCCATAAAAAACAAACTGAAGGATACGGACACCATGCCGAATTATCTTGATTTCATCTATGTCGACGCCCTGAAGGCGGTCAAGCCCGAGGGGGTCAGCATAGTTGGAAGATAGGGAAAAAATATGAAAATCAGTACGAAATTATTTCTTGCCGTATTGGTGTCCGTGATGACAGCTCTGGTGATCGGGTCGGCTCTGATCTTCTCTTACCTCGCCTTAGAAACGGCCCGCGGCAAAGGGGATAAAGTACGGTTGATCAGAAACAGCCTGACCGAGATCAACCACCTGATCTTTTCTTACGTCACTTACCAGGGGGAACGGCCGAAACAGCAGTTCCTGGCCGAGCACGACAAAATGACAGCCCTTCTTGCCGGCGCCAGCTTCCGGAATCCGGAACAACAGCAGCTTCTTGATGAGATTCGCCTTAACAGTCATTTTATGAAAGTCGCCTTCCTCAGACTGACCTCCAGCACCGGACCTCCCGGTCCGGCCGAAACGGATAAATTGCTCAAGGAAACGGAGAAACAGTCAGTAGGGCAACTCCTGATAAGGTCCCATAATGCGGATTCTATGGCTTCCACCCTGAAAGGTCTGGTTGATAAAAACATAGCAGACACCCAAACAAGAACTTTCGCCTTCATCTTCGTGGTTTTGGTCTTGACCACCTTCCCTCTTGGCTTTGTCCTGATCCGAACGAAGCGAAGCATCATTTCGGATCTGACTAAGCTCGGCAAGGAGACAGAAGTCATCAGATCCGGTAACCTTGACTATACTATCCCAGTGGAGCGCAATGATGAAATCGGAGATTTAACCCAGGTCTTTAACCGGATGACCGTCAACTTGAAAGAAGTGACGGCCTCCAAAGCGGACCTTGAAAGGGAGATGGCCGAGCACCGGAGGGCGGAAGCGGAGCTTCGGTACTCAAGAAAATTCCTGGAGATCGCCAACCGGCACACGGACCTAACCCCTTTGCTCCAGGATTTCGTCGGGGAAATGAAAGAATTCACCGGGTGCGAGGCTGTCGGTATCCGCTTGCGGGAGGAAAATGGTAACATTCCCTATATGGCCTATCTGGGGTTCAGCCAAAAGTTCTATGAAACCGAAAGCCCCCTTTCCTTAAAATCAGACCGCTGTATGTGCATCAATGTCATTAAAGGGGCCACAGATCCCGGGCTGTCATTCTATACGGAGGACGGATCCTTCT